>CAYJIG010000039.1:0-18255 GCA_964370165.1 uncultured Oscillospiraceae bacterium | reverse complement strand
TATGCCAACTTTGTCTGTAGGCGGTGTATAGCTTGCACTTGTTGCACCCGGTATCTGAGTGCTTGCTCCTCCCAGTACACGACTATACCACTGATAACTTAGGCTGGCGCCTTGTGACACCGTTGCCGCCACTGTAAGTGGTTTCGCGGTTGCACCTTGTGTATATTGTGCGCTTTGCGGCTGTGTGGTGATGGTAAGATTTAATGGCTGACTATCGAATACCTCCACAGCGATTGTGCCGCTGGCGACAGAGGCAAGACCGGGAGAAGACACCACGCAATAATAATAATAAGTACCCTTATTTTGTGTGATTGGCTTAAAAGTTCTAGACGTTGCGCCATTAATAGGCGAGCCGGTTGTGTTGTTATCATCCCAGCTTACATACCATTGGTAGCTCAAGGAGGATCCAGCAGCCGTTACATAAAGGTCTATTACGTCAACTTCCTGCGTAAATCGCAAATATCTTGCAGGGGTTCCCCAAGCTGCAATAAGGATACCTTGATCAAAGCCCGAATTAATTGTATTCTGCTCAACGATAGTATTGGCGGATTCCATGTCAAGGAGATCTTTTAAAGTATCCATAGCCGTCTTAAGGTTAGTGGCGGCTAGTTCGCCTTTATCTAGGATGTCATCTATATTACCTGTGCTATAGCCACTGGTGTCTTGGCCGGCAGTATCTAAAATGTTTTTGATGGCATTGATTTCATCCAGCTTCGCTTTTACCGCATCTATTGCATCAATCAGCCTGTCGTAAACTGGGCCGGAATCATTTAAAATACCTTCGCCTTCAGCAATCAAGTTTATGGTGGTAGCAGTGTCTTTATCCTCAATAGCTGCTAAAATATCGAGGGTAATATCGCCACAGGCTATGGTGGCGTTTTCGGCCGCTGTAATGGCCTCTAAAAGCTCATCAAGAAGATCTTGAATATCTGTAAAGGCATCATTAAGTGAATTGAATTCATCGATATAGTCACCCGATGTTTGCGGCGTGGAAGTTACCCAAGAGACGCCCCAGCTATTTATCGAGGCGGAGTCAGTTGATGCAACGCAAGAGCTACCCGCGGTGAGAGACAGCACCATGACAACCAACATTATAATTGAAATTACTTGCTTAATTTTATGCTTCATTTTCTTTTTCACCTCGTCAATAATGACTTTCATTAAGAATACAGACTATGTTTATTCACACTATTTTCACATTACTTTTAAGTATAACAGAAAGTGTGATTTTTTCAAGTATCTCATAGCTTATTTTTATAACACAAAAATACCCCCTAGCACACACTAAGGGGTGGATTTGGTGTCGAGCTTCTCGACTGGAGCTACTGATCCGATTCGAACGGACGACCTGCTCATTACGAGTGAGCTGCTCTACCAACTGAGCCACAGTAGCATATTGATTTACCAAATATAATTATAAGTAAATTTCATACTTAGTCAAGAGGTAAATTAAATGTAATGATTTAACTGATATCAAAATCCTCTTTTGAAAACGAAGGAAGTTTTGGTAGGCGTCTTGGCACACGCTTTAATGGGTTGTACTTAAATTTTCTACACTTGTAATGTGGCACCACAGGACCATGCCTGCGGCAAAGAATCATCACACCATCAGAAGACGCACGACCATGCAAACAATAAACACATGCAGGCTCGATATCGTTGCCAAATAGTTTCGCCATAATAGCCCACGTCTCCTTAATTAGTTGATTATTATATCTTATATATAGTATACTGTATTTTGTTTTTTAAGACAACTATTAATAATTTGAAAACAAATTCCTAATAAACATAAGGAACTGTTTCATTTTAATAGTTTTATGATATAATAACTGTGAAAACATATAAAAATATCGTAGCGAGAGGAAAAAAAGAGGTAAGAATGGCCGAAAAATTGATAGAGCTGAAGGATATGGATGTAGTGTTAGCGGTGTTTGGAAACCAAGATGCTAATGCGCGTTTATTAGAAAATTATTTTGGCATATCATTAGTGTTCAGAGGCACGGAAATCAAAATAGTAGGCGAGGAAGCAGACATAACATCCGCCAAAAAAGTGGTGGATGCCATGGTACATTTGTATGATCGCAACCTACCACTGGACGAGCAGGCGGTGCGTTATTGCATATCGCTGGCAAACGAGGGTGATACCGAAAAAGTCACAGAGCTAACAGATGATTTTTTGCTTATCACGGCAACAGGCCGGCCGGTAAGGCCAAAGACACTGGGCCAAAAATCGTATATCACATCTATTACAAAACATCCGATAACATTGGGTGTGGGCCCTGCCGGAACAGGAAAAACGTATCTTGCCGTCGCAATGGCGGTGAAAGCATATAAAGCGCACGAGATCAGCCGTATTATCTTAACACGTCCTGCCGTGGAAGCAGGAGAAAAACTAGGCTTTTTGCCGGGTGATTTGCAGCATAAAGTAGACCCGTACTTAAGGCCGCTATATGACGCGTTGTTTGATATGCTTGGTGGCGAAAGCACACAACGCTTGCTGGAAAAGCAGGTGATTGAAGTAGCACCACTGGCATATATGCGTGGTCGAACACTGGACGATGCTTTTGTGATTTTAGACGAAGCACAAAATACCAGTAGAGAGCAAATGAAGATGTTTCTCACACGTATGGGCATAGGCTCGCGGGTGGTGGTGACAGGTGATATCACACAGATAGACTTACCCGACAAAAGTAAGAGTGGGCTTGTGGATGCACTGCATGTGCTAAAACATGTACAGGATGTGGCAATTGTTCGTTTTACGGAAAAAGACGTTGTGCGTCATCGTTTGGTACAAGAAATTATCAAAGCGTACGAGAAAGAAGCACAAAATACCTTCAAAGGAAACGCAACATACACACAAAGAAAGACAAAGAAACCAAAAAGCTAAAAGGGGGATATGAAAATGGCTCACAAAGTACATATTACAAACCAACAAAAGACGATAAAAATTCCCTCGGGGTTGCGTATCCTTATTAGACGCAGCTGTAACGCCGTGCTTGAACTGGAAAAGTTTCCCTACAACGCCGAAGTTAGTGTAACTTTTGTGGATAATGAGGAAATTGCACGTCTGAACAAGCAATATAGGAATAAACCAAACCCCACGGATGTGCTGAGTTTTCCGCTTGGAAGCGACGGCAAATATGACTTAAACCAGGAAACAAATGCTGTGATGCTGGGTGATATTGTAATTTCAATAGAAAAAGCAGTGGAGCAAGCTAGCATTTATGGGCATAGCCTGCAGCGTGAAGTGGCGTTTCTTGCAGTGCATTCCATGTATCATTTGCTGGGATATGATCATGAAATAGGTGGCATGGAAGCTGTACATATGCGTGAAAAAGAAGAGTTTGCGTTACATAAATTAGGCTTGCCTCGCACTGTTTCGTATTATGCTCAACAGGACGCATAAAAGATGAAAGCTTTTTTACTGGGATTTGTATACGCTTGGCAAGGTATTTTAAGTGCAGTAAAACAAGAGCGAAATATGCGATTTCACTTATGCGTGGGTGGATATGTGTTGTTTTTTTCTACATTTTATCCACTTAGCGCGGTGGAGTATGCCGTGATGTACTTATGCATCGGTGGAGTGTTGGCGCTAGAGCTTGTCAACACAGCGGTAGAACGGTTTGTAGACAAACTAATACAAACACAAAATAATGATGCTCGTTTTATAAAAGATGTAGCCGCAGGAGCGGTGCTGGTTTTTTGTATCAGTACTGTATTTTGTGGCTTTTTACTTTTTTGGGACACAGATATTATCTTAGAAATTATTGCATGGATGGGTGGCTCTTGGTTACGTGTAATGTTATTGTTAGGCTCTTTAGTTTTCAGCATATGGTTTGTTTTTTTCTTTGGAAATAAACGCATTAAAAAATAAGATATATTTAGATATCATTTACTTCAAAAAACATGTATAATAGATAGATAACCGATATCATTCGGTGTTTTGCTGTGTAAACAATATTATTAATTCACTTTTCTTTGAAAGGATTATATATGCGTAATCAAGATGGATATGCTCCGGATACATTTTCAGTTTTTGTCACTATAATAGGACGTCCAAATGTAGGGAAATCTTCGTTACTTAATCGTTTGGTGGGACAAAAAACTGCTATTGTAACAAACAAACCACAAACTACCAGAACCAAAGTTACGGGAATTTTAACAAAGGGTGCGGTTCAGTATGTATTTTACGATACACCGGGCTTGCATAAACCTCATACAAAGCTGGGCCATCGTATGATGAAAGCGGCGGAGGAATCTTTGGCAAGCGGCGACGTTAGCATAATGCTTTTTGAGCCTAAAGGCGAGCTGAATGAAGTTGAGCACGAGATGATGCAGTCGCTTAGAAACAGCTACGCCATAGCCGTGGTAAACAAGGCCGACACCATACAAAAAGGTGATGTATTGCTAGAGCGTGTGGCAGAGCTTACCGATACCGGAGTTTTCCGCAAAGTGGTAGTCACAAGCGCAGATACAGGCGAAGGATGCGAGGAACTACTTAAAATTTTATCAGAGCAGGCTGTGAGAGAAGTTCACTTTTTCGAAGGTGATTTATTTACAGACCAGCCCGAAAAAGTTCTGGTGGCAGAGCTTTTACGTGAGCAGGTACTGATATGTATGCAAAAAGAAATACCGCACGGAATAGCCGTTGAAGTGGAACGCTTTAAAGAACGAAAAGGCAGTGAAGTAATAGACATTGACGTGACCATATACTGCGAGAAAAAGTCACACAAAGGCATGGTGATAGGCAAAAATGGGCAGATGCTGAAACGTATTGCCTCTGCGGCCAGAATTGAGATCGAAGACCTGTTGGGCACAAAAGTGAATTTACAGTGTTGGGTAAAAATCCGGGATAACTGGCGTGATAACGATACTTTACTGAATCGCATGGGATTCAACACATGAAAATCACCGACAAAGGTCTGGTGCTTTTCGAGGTGAAAGTGCGAGAGCATGACCGTATCCTGACGCTACTTACCCAAAACCATGGTATATTGTCGGTGTCGGCCAAGGGTAGCCTTAGGCCAAGCAGTCGTTTGTTTTCAGCATCGGGGCTTTATTGTTACTCTGAATGGACGCTGTATCAAGGTAAAAAGATGTACTCGGTAGATGAAGCTTCGCCTATCGAGGTGTTTTTTAGCTTGCGTGAAAACATCGAGGGGATAGCCTTGGCCGCATACATGGCGGAAATTTTACGTATTTTTTCGCCCGGTGAAGACGAAGGCGCAAGGCTACTAAAATTGACGCTGAACTGCCTATATATGCTAAGCCAAGGCAGGCGAGACGCTCGAGTGGTGAAAACAGTGTTCGAGCTTCGCGCCATGGCCGAAAGTGGATATATGCCGGATGTGCTGGCCTGTAGGTCGTGCGGAAAATACGATGGGGGAGATTTTCTTTTCGATACATCGGAAGGTTTTTTACTGTGTGGAGATTGCACAGAGGAACGAGGACTGCTTGTGAACATAGGCCCTGTTACACTTTTGGCACTGCGCTATATTGTGCTAAGTGATACTGGCAAGGTTTTTGACTTTACACTTAAAGGCGATAGCCTTTTGTCGCTGTCACGAATAGCCGAGGGATATTTACTAGAGCACACAGATTATGCACCAAAAACTTTGCCATTCTTGCAAAGTGTATTATAATATCTTGTATTTGAAGCTACATTATGATTTGTTTCATAGCAAATAATAGCTTGTGAAAAGAAGTAAATAAGGAAGTAATATGGACAGAAAACATCTTTTGAATTTAGAGCTGGATAAAATAGTTGCAATGGCTATTGAGCGTGCGGTATGTCCCGAGGCAAAAACACGTATGCAGGTTGAAATACCGCTTACAGAGCCTTCTCATGTAAGGTACTTGTTGGGACAAACAGATGTCATAGCTAAAATTTTGCTCACAAACGGTACGCCTCGGATATCTTCTTGTTTTGAGGCCGACATGGCGGTGTTGCGTGCGGTAAAAGGTGGCATATTAAGCATGGCAGAGCTGCTGAATGTAGCCACTGCGCTTTATAATTTTAACACGCTGAACAACTGGTTTGCCGACAGAATAGACGAAACTACACAAAATTCTACTCAAATGGATGATTTGTTTTTTTCAATAACACCACAGCCGCATTTGCATAAAAGTATCACCGAGGCGATATTATCCGACACCGAAATGGCTGATACGGCCAGCGACGAGCTGTATACATTGCGCAGGAAAATTCGCAGTGAGGAAAACGCTATCAGGGACAAGCTGGATGCAGTGGTGAAAAATCCCGGAAATGCAAACCATTTGCAAGAGGCGCTGGTGTCGATCCGTAACGGAAGGTATGTTGTGCCGGTAAAGTCCGAAGCACGCAGTGAGATTCCGGGTGTTATCCACGATGTGTCACAAACGGGAGGAACACTGTTTGTGGAACCCGCCGCTGTGGTGGAACAAAACGCTAAAATTATGCAACTTAAATCTGCTGAGCAAGCCGAGATGGACCGCATCTTGAGTGAATTCAGCGCAAATGTTGCTGATATAGCCCCACTTTTTGAAGCTTCATGGGACGCAATGCTTGAGATTGATATCCGAATTGCAAAAGCAGCGCTTGGCCTTTCGATGCGTGCGATATGCCCTAAAGTAAACGATGCACAGTGCTTTTTCTTGAATAAGGCTCGTCATCCTTTACTTAATCCGGATGAGGCGGTGCCGGTGGATATCAGCCTTGGTGAAGAATATGACACACTTATCATCACGGGACCAAACACCGGCGGTAAGACCGTTAGCCTGAAAACAGCAGGACTGCTGTCGGCCATGGCGCAGATGGGGTATCTTATTCCTGCGGCAGACGATTCATCCGTATGTGTATTTAAAGATATTTTAGTGGATATCGGCGACGAACAAAGCATAGAACAAAGCCTGTCTACATTTTCAGCGCATATTAAAAACATCACCGAGATTTTAACATGTGTGAATGATAAATCACTTGTGCTTTTGGACGAGCTGGGTGCCGGGACAGACCCCGCCGAAGGTGCGGCGCTGGCGGTGTCCATCATAGAGCACCTGCGAGAGGCAAAGGCGCTGGTGATGGGAACCACTCACTATGCCGAGCTGAAACTGTTTGCGCTTGACACAAAAGGTGTGCAAAACGCCGGAAGCGAGTTTGATATTGAAACTTTGCGCCCTACATATAGGCTTATTATGGGTGTGCCCGGACGTAGCAATGCGTTTTTAATCGGTGAGAGGCTGGGCCTTTCGGCATCGGTGATAGAAAAAGCTAAAGGACATTTATCCAGCGAACAGCGACGGTTTGAAGTGGTGCTGAGTCAACTGGAAGATTTAAAGCTTGAATATCAAAAGCAGGAAGAAGAACTGAAAGAACTGAGATATGCTGCCGATAACCAACTGGAAATAGCAAAAAAGAAAAGAGACGAGCTGATACAGCAAGGCCAAAACGAACTTGATGCGGCAAGACGTGCGGCAAAAGCGTTGGCAGACGATGTGCAGAATACTGCATACGAGCTTGTGGATGAGATGAAACGTCTTGAGAAAGATAAACGTGTCGCAAACGCACAGAAAGCTCAGCGTGCCAGGCAGATAATACGTCAAGACGCAAAAGGTTTGATGCAGAAAGCAAAAGACGGCGAGGTAAGTGCGCCGATAGAGTTTATACCACTGGAAAGTGTGGTTGTTGGGCAAGAAGTGTGGGTGCCGGAACTTGAAAAGTCGGCCACTATCACAAAACTTCCGGATAAATCCGGCAAAGCAGAACTTCGTATTGGTGCAATACGTGCAAAATATGCCGTTGAAGATTTGTCTGTCATGCCGAAAATAGACAAGGCACAGCCCAAATATCGCAAAAAAGGTAAAGGTGGCCAGACCACTACACAAAATTCCACGCCACTAAACCAGCGCGGGGCACAGTCTGAGATAAACTTGCTTGGAAAAACAGTGGAAGAAGCATTGTTTGAAACCGATATGTTTTTGGATGCTTCCATCATGAATAAAATGGGCACAGTGTATATCATTCACGGGCGAGGAACCGGAGCTTTGCGCGCCGCCATTACCCAGCATCTTAAAGGACATAAACATGTGAAAAATTATCGTTTGGGAAAATATGGCGAAGGCGAAGATGGCGTGACAGTTGTGGAATTAAAGTAGTTTTCAACAGTAATATGTAGGTTTCTTGTGAAATCCCACATTTTTTACCAACATTACGTGTAGGAAATGACGAAAATTCACTATATCCATGGTTGAAAACTTGTTTATTTGGTTGAAAATGTATATATTCAAAAAACAATTTTTGTTTACACATCGTTCATAATTGGCTTTTTTCCACAAGTATGTATGTCATATTATACATTGAAAAAATCATGGAGATAAAACAAATAAACCGACCTTAAACGCTGTGCCTAAAGGCTGGCGAATGAAGGTCGGTTCATATTGTCTGTAGTGATTATATATGCGCATTAATATTATATTTCTACGCCATAGGTAACCAGCATTTTACATAAGTTCTTTACATTAGTAAACGGTATGCCGGTGATGCCGGCTTCGAATGCGGCTGAAGCGTTTTCACGCACATCGTCAATAAAAATTGTCTCGCCGGGATCGAGGTTGTATTTTTTAAGCGTTAAGTTAAAAATTTCCACATCCGGTTTTGATATACCCACCTCGTAGGAGAAGATACCGCCTTCAAATAAGGGCCAAAACTTTCTGTTTTGTAAAAACTCGTGGACTTCTTTTGACATGTTTGAGAGATAGTATAAATTTAAGCCCCTGTTTTTAAAGGTTCGCATCAATGCGACGGTGGCATTGCGTGTGGTTAGCATATCTGTCCATTCATCTAAAACGGTTTGCATCTCAAATGCCATGCCGCGGTTTTGGCCACGCTTTATGAAAATCTCACAAGCATCTTCCCATGTAATGGTACCATTATCCAACATTTTCCACTCATGGCTACCAAACACTGCGTCATATAGTCGTTTTTCTGTACGTTCATGGTAAAACCTATCCACAAGGAAATCTTTTGGGCTATAGTTTACCACCACGCCACCAATATCAAATAATATATTGCGATACATTTATAGTCACCTGCTTTTTACATTTGTTTTGTTTATTATACATGATTTATATCAATTTGGGAAATAATCTAATGTCAAAAATAAAAATTTAATAACAGTTAAAAAACTTTGATTGTTTTTTTATGTGAAAGTAGATATAATTAGTTTTGTTGTTTTAATTACACGAAGTTTATTTTTATTTAAAGTTTTTTGCCAAGCTTTTTTTCAAAAAAGCGGAAAAAAGTAGGAAAAAACGGGCCTGAAAGGAAAATAATGCGTTCTAAAAATATTGTGCAGATATTATTTAGCAGAAAAAGCACGTTTTTAAATATTTTAATTACAGTGATTGTACCGGCGATAGTGCTGATATGCCTTGAATGGGTGGTGCGCGGCACACTTGAGGGTAACGATTATGGCACAGGTTTTTGGCAACTGCTTGGAACGAAATTTTTTGGATTCTTTCTGGGTTATTTGCTATTACTGTTTTTATATGTGATTATTAGCCAGCTGGTGGGTTTTCATTTTGTGGCGGTGTTAGTTGTAAGCGTGTTCGGAATTGTGCCGGCATCGGTGACTTATTACAAGCTTGCGCTGCGAGGCGAGCCACTGCTACCGTGGGATCTTTTTCAGATAAAAGATATGATGGGTATCAGCAGCAGCTTACAGCTGGAAATTCCGGTATCGATATGGGTCAGCATTGGCATTGTTGTTTTAATGACACTTTTCGGAGTTTATGTAAAAATCCCACACAGGAAAACGGGTAAAAAAGGTATAACAATCCGCATGGTATCGTCGGCCGCCGCCTTATGTTGTTTAATTGCTTTGTTTATGGGTGTGTTTTTGTCAAAAGATGTATCGACAAAACTTGGCATTATTGAAGATCCATGGATGCAGGATAGATATTATCGCACACATGGGCTTATCACAGGCTTTATGACCAATTTACGTATGCTTGATATTGAGGTGCCTCAAAACTATAGCGGAGATGCAGCGCTGGCTATTGCTGAAGAGATAGCCGAGCAACCACCCGGTGTGTTTTACGAAAATTCATATGCAGGGGCAGGTGGCGAGCTTAGCCAAGATCCTGATATTATATTTTTAATGGCGGAAAGTTTTTGGGATGTAAGAGTGCTTGAGGGGATATCTTATGATCAGCCGGTGATGGCAAACTACGATGCATTAATGCAAGAAGGTGCTTACGGTACGGCGTTTACGCCTAGTTTTGGCGGTGGCACGTGCGACGTGGAGTTTGAGGCGCTGACAGGTTTTTCAATGGAGATGCTACCCGCAGGATCTAAGCCGTATCAGCAGTATATGTCAAGTGACATGTTTTCTTTGCCACAGTATTTAAAAAGCACAAAAGACTACCAAACCACTGCCATACATGGATATGGAGAAAAGTTTTGGAATCGTATCGATGCATACCCAAAACTTGGTATAGACGAGTTTATTTCTTCAGAAGATTTTGTGGATCCGGAATTGCGGCGTGGCTTTATTTCAGACAATGCCATGGTGGACAGGATAATAGAAGAGATAGAAAAAGGTGAAGATAACGGCCCGATGTTTATTCATGCCGTTACCATGCAAAACCACACAACGTATGACCCGTTAAATTATCCGGAAGATGAGCTGGTACGTGTGACAGAGTATCCGGACACTATATCAGAATCTACTATAGGCCAGCTGGAAGACTGCGCCACAGGTATCCGTGAGATGGATGCGGCTTTAGGCAAGCTTACAGATTATCTTCGCACACGTGAGAGGCCTACAATTGTGGTATTTTGGGGCGATCATATGAACCCAATGAACGACGGACATACATTGTTTGAGAATACGGGATATATTGAGCCGGGAGATATAAACAGCCCGAAACTACGTGAAACACCCATGCTAATATGGAGTAATTTCGATGATAGTTCGGTAGATTTAGGCACACTTCCCACATATCAGATATCTCCGACACTAATGAATCTTTACGGCCTTGAAACCCCTGTGATGTTTGACTTTTTGACAAGTACATTGACCGAGGTACGTGGTCGCACACGTGGCAACACCATTAATCCCGACGGCACTTATACAAGCACAATGACAGAAGAACAAACACAGCTGATAAACGAGCATTATATTTTGCAATACGACTATATGTTTGGCGATAAAGTGCTTGAAAACTACGCACCCGATGAAGACGAAGAATGAGTTTGGAGGACATGTGGACAATAACATGATGCTTAAAAGAGTACTGGCAAGGGTACAAAAACCCGGACGATATACGGGTGGTGAGCCCGGCAGTATTATTAAAGAAGGAAAAGATAACCTTTTAAGGTTTGCTTTTTGTTTTCCTGATACTTATGAAGTGGGCATGAGCTATCTTGGTATGAAAATTTTATACGACTTGCTGAATGATATGCCAAACGTGTGGTGCGAGCGTGCATTTATGCCGTGGGTAGATATGGCAGACGAGCTAAAAAAAGAAAATATACCACTTTATACTCTTGAAAGCAAAGACTCGCTTGCGCAGTTTGATATTGTAGGCTTTACCTTGCAATATGAGCTTAGCTATACGAACATTTTGGCCATGCTGGACATAGGCGGAATTCCTTTACGTGCAAGCGAGCGTGGAGAAGATGCACCGCTGGTGGTGGCGGGCGGTCCGTGTGCTTGCAACGCAGAACCCTTGGCGGAGTTTTTTGATGCATTCTTTTTAGGTGAAGGCGAGCGTCAGATGCCGCTGGTGTGTAATGCGGTAGATAAAGCAAAAAAAGACGGCATATCAAAAAAAGACCTGCTTCGTATTTTGTGTGATATACCGGGAGTGTATGTACCTTCTTTATATGATGTGAGCTATAACCAAGACGGGACGATAAAAGCTATCGAGGCAAAGGACGGCGCACCGCAGCCTGTGAAAAAGGCGTTACTTTCTGATTTTGATAAGTTTATGCCGCCGGAAGATTTTGTGGTGCCTATGGTGGGTGCCGTGCATGACAGGGCCCAAATTGAGGTATTGCGTGGATGTGTGCGTGGTTGCAGGTTTTGTCAGGCAGGTTTTTTGTATCGTCCCATGCGCCAGCGTAGCGCCGATATGCTAAACGAATGTGGTAAAAACCTATGTCAAAACACAGGATATGAAGAGATCAGCCTTGTCAGCTTGTCTACATCTGATCATGACCAGCTGGAAGAACTGATAGATAAAATGAATGAGTGGGGATTGCCAAACCATATAAACTTGGCTTTACCCAGCCTTCGTGTGGATAATTTCACCCAAAGCTTGGCTGAAAAAATCACGAAAGTGCGTAAAAGTGGGCTTACTTTTGCGCCTGAGGCCGGCACACAACGCCTTAGAGACGTAATAAACAAAAACGTGAGCGAGGAAGAAATCGAGCGCACATGTAAGATGGCGTTTGCGGCGGGGTACACTTCGGTAAAACTGTATTTCATGATGGGGCTACCCACCGAAACTATGGAAGATATAAAAGGTATTACAGACACCGCACAGCGTGTGGTAGACTGGTTTTACGAGATGCCCAAAACGCAGCGTAGGGGCGGTGGGGTAAAGGTGTCTATCAGTGTGGCGTGTTTTGTGCCAAAGCCTATGACGCCTTTTCAGTGGTGTGCTCAGGATAGCATGGAGACCTTGAAAGAAAAGCAGGCGTATCTGCTTTCGTGCGTGCGTGGAAACCGAAAAATATCGGTGAAATATCACGACAGTAACATCAGTTTCTTGGAAGCAGTGTTTGCAAAAGGGGATAGGCGTTTGTGTGATGTGCTGGAGGCAGCGTATAAAAACGGATGTCGTTTTGACGGTTGGGATGATCAGTTTTTATTTGATGTATGGATGAAAACCTTTGATGATCTAGGGATATCTCCATATTTTTACGCAAACCGCAGTATCCCACAAAACGAAGTAACACCATGGAGCCATATGAATTATGGTGTTGATACGAAGTTTTTAGAAAATGAATACAAAAAAGCCTGCACCGCCGAGGTTACACCGCCGTGTAACAAGCAATGTTCAGCATGTGGTGCGTCAGAATTTACAGGAGGAGGTGTTTGTGTTGCAGCTCCTTAGAATATTTTTCACAAAAACAAAAACTGCGGCATATATCAGCCATTTAGACCTACAGCGAGTGATGTCTCGTGGCTTGCGTAAAAGTGGGCTACCTGTGTGGTGGAGTCAAGGCTTTAACCCACACATATACATGAGTTTTTCCTTGCCGCTGCCGCTGCTTCATCAAAGTCAATGCGAAAGTGTGGACGTGAAAACCGAAAGTGAAGAAACAGATTTCAGCATGTTTATTAAACCGCTGAACGACGCTTTACCGAGCGGAATTGACGTGTCGGCTATTGCCTTACCTAAGAAAAAAGCGGATGAAATAGCTAAAGCAGAATATACCATCACATATCCGAGCGATGTTGTTTCTAGCGATGAGATGCAAAATATCGTGGATCAGTATGCAGAAAAAGATAAAGCTATGGTGGTGCGCACAACTAAACGAACCAAAACAGATGTAAACTTAAAAGAAGTGTTGCCGGCGCTTGATATAAGCGAAAGCGGCGATGCATTTTTAGTGCGCCTTCCGGCAGGCAGTCAAAACCATTATAGTCCGGCACTACTTACGCAATACCTTGAAAGTGAGTTTTCACTGTCGGCAAATGCAGCCGGTGTGATGCGAGAGAAAGTGTTTTGTGCTGATGGCTCACTATTTTGCTGATGTATTATTGTCTGGCAGATAAAACGCACAAAACAACTTTTTTAATCATAAAAGATTTCGAAAAACTATTGACAAAATTCGATTTATACGTTAGAATATATTTTGTTGCCAAGTGACACGGACAACGTTTTGCGGCCATAGCTCATCTGGTAGAGCGCCACCTTGCCAAGGTGGAGGTAGCGAGTTCGAGCCTCGTTGGCCGCTCCAAATTTGGTGCCGTCGCCAAGTGGTAAGGCCCGGGTCTGCAAAACCCGTATTCGGCAGTTCAAATCTGCCCGGCACCTCCAAATATAAATTAATGCGGTGAAATACCCGCATTTTTTTGTGTATAAAAAGCATTATAAAGGTGATATATTATGAAGAAAAATGCTGTTTTATGGGTGTGTATTGCAAGCCTTGTTGTGTTGGGTATAGCTTTTATTTTTAGCATGTACAGATATATCACGCTGGCGGATAGCATGCAAACAACGCTGACATATTACCAATCGGAAACAGACAGCCTGCAAGAAAACTTGTCTGCAATCCAAAGCGAGCTAGACTATGCAACACAGACGATTAGCGAGCTGGAAAACGAGATTGAAATTCTGAAAACACCGAAAGTTCCGGACAGGCACGTAATTGCGGTGGATAACATTCAGCAAAATCCCGAGCTTCCAAACGGTTGCGAGGGAACATCCTTAACCATCCTTTTAAACTATCTTGGGTTTGATGCCGATAAAGTGGATATCTGCACAAATTATGTTCCACTAGGCGAGTTCACTGCATCCGCCGACCCAAATGAGCACTATTTGGGCGATCCACGTGGGGCAGGATGGTACGTATATGCCGAGCCCATCATCACCGCCGCCGAGAACTATTTGTCGGCGTCAAACAGCGCCCAGCTATATGAAGTGAATAACCTTACCGGCGCTACTAAAGATGAGCTTATAACACAGCTGGGTCATGGAAACCCTGTAGTGGTGTGGACTACGCTAGACTTGCAAAGCCCGGGCGTACGTGGCGGCCCCGAAACTATAGATGGCCCTGCATACACAAACCTTCATTGTGTTGTGCTGGTGGGGTATACCGAAACACAGTTTCTTTTTACAGACCCACTTAAAAGCACACGATATACAGAAGTTAGCCAAGACGCATTTATGACAAGTTTTGAATCTATAGGAAGCCAAGCCGTGACAATCGAAAAAATTGATACAGACGAAAATGAAGAAACAAATGAAGACTAGAACATTTTGACTATATTAAAAGTATAAGCTAACATAAAGCTTATACTTTTTTATTTAATAGGATACTGCCACTTATTAGATGATTTTAAAATATAATTGATTGACACAAGGGGTAGGAGAATGATATAATAAATACACAAACAATATGTTTGTTTTATTTTTAGATAATTGCAATTTCGCTAAATAAGAATTTAACGAAATTCAGGGAAGGGTTTGTTGAAATTAATTAGAAAAACCCTTCATATTTACATATCTGAAAGGATTGATTATAAATGAGTACTTATTATAATCCGGCAAACCCATCGAAGCTTTCTTATGATGATTGTCCCGAAGTTGTGAAGGATTATTTGAATTATACGCTCACCATTCGTGGGCTTTCCGCACGCACTGTTAATGCTTATTATATTGATCTACGCACCTTTTTTAAATATCTTGTTCGCTCTCGTGGCGTTGTTTCTGAAGATATTGATTTTGATAAAATTGATATTTCTTTTATAGATATTAATTTTGTTGCAAAAATAAATAAAAAAGAAATCTTAGAGTTTTTGTTTTATGTCACGCAAAATCGTGCAAATTCCGCTGCAACAAGATCTCGTAAAATATCCAGCCTTAAAGGATACTTTAAATATTTATGTGGCAGAACCGGCCGCCTTGAAAAAAACCCAATGGATGATATCGAGATGCCGTCGCAGAAAAAAAGACTTCCTAAATATCTCACATTAGATGAAAGTATGACATTGTTAAATAATATACAAAGTGATTTTATTGAGCGTGATTATTGCATTTTAACGTTGTTTTTGAATTGTGGTATGCGATTATCCGAGCTGGTGTTTTTAAATAATACCGACATCAAAGATGATACCATGCGGGTGATTGGCAAAGGAAATAAAGAGCGTATTATTTATTTGAATAACGCTTGCCTTGCGGCTTTAAGCGACTTATTGGATGCAAACAAAAAGCTGGAAAATGTGCAAGATAAAAAAGCATTGTTTATATCAAAAAAGACAAAAAAGCGCTTATCTGCACGACGTGTACAGCAAATTGTAGAAAAATGCCTTGATACGGCAGGACTATCTGAAAAGGGATATTCAGTGCATAAACTACGCCACACTGCCGCTACATTGATGTATCAGCACGGTGGCGTGGATATGTTATCACTGAAAGAGATACTGGGGCATGTGGATGTATCAACCACGCAGATATATACACACCTTGACTCGGCACAGCTAAAAAAAGCAGCTGCCTCTTCCCCACTGGCACGTGTGAAAAAATCACAAAAATAAGTATAAAAACATTTTATCAAACAAAAAAACTCTTAGAATTTATAAGTTTCTAAGAGGTTTTTAACGTTGTACAGTGATTATTACTCGCTTATTGCAAGAGCTGCCTGAATGGCGATAGCACATTCCAGTCGGATTTTTTCCAGGCGGCAAGATAATTCATATGGCTTTAATATCGACCCACCAAAACTATAATTATTGGCATTACATCCGCCGCTACAGAACAGTTTTGCCCAGCAGTCAAGACATTCTGCTTTATTTAAAAGATGTGCGTCGGCAAAATTTTCCTTAATATCTTCACGTGTGATGCCGTCATCCACCGATCCCATCAAAAATTCTTCTTGACCTACAAATTGATGGCATGGGTACAAGTCACCACTTGGTGTGACAGCTAAATATTCGTTGCCACTACCGCAACCTTTCAGTCTTTTTATTGCGCATGGCCCGTTTTCCAGGTCTAGCATAAAATGAAAGAAGTTAAAGTTATCTTTACGCTTAGTACGCCTTTCAATAAGCTGATGCATCAAGTTTTCGTATGCTGCTTCAATAGCGGGAATGTCGATATCACGTATGGTATAGTCTTCTGTTTCAGGTCCGATAACAGGCTCTACCGATATTTGATCAAATCCAAGCTGATGCATTAAAAGTACATCGGCATCAAAATCAGTGTTCTCACGAGTGTATGTACCACGCACATAATATTCTTTATCACCGCGGTTTTTTACTAGTTTTTGATACTTCGGTACAATTACATCATATGATCCCTTACCGTTTACGGTGGGTCGCATATAATCGTTTATGCTTTTGCGCCCGTCTAAAGACAACACCACGTTGCCCATTTCTTTGTTTATATATTCGATGTTTTCATCATTTAAGCCAAGACCGTTTGTGGTAACTGTAAAGCGAAAATGCTTGCCGGCATCTATTTCTTTTGCTCTGGCGTAATCGACAGTTTGCTTTACCACATCGAAGTTCATCAGTGGTTCCCCACCAAAGAAATCCACTTCAAGGTTACGGCGTTTTCCGCTTTTTTCTATAAGCATATCAATGGCTTTTTTTGCCACGTCGATTGACATTAGCTCGCGATTGCCACCAAAGTCACCGGTAGCCGCAAAGCAATATCTGCACCGTAAGTTACAGTCATGCGCTACATGCAAGCACATCGCTTTCACCGGAGATGCGCCCAGCTGATCTTTAAACTCGCTGTAGCTGTCGTCTGCAAACAATAAGTCTTGTGATATAAGTTCTTTGATTTGCTCAAAGGCATCAGTTGCTTCTTTTGCAGAAAAGCCCAGTTTTTGCATGTTTTGCATTTTTTCTTCCGAAAGATTATCTTCAGAAAATATTTCTTTTGTTGCATCAGATAAAAGTGCATATGCAGGCTGGCTAAGTATATGCACAGCGCCGCTGCCTACGTCCAAGGCAAGTAAAATATCGGCGCGTTTAAAACAATGGACCATGCTGTTCCTCTTTTCAATATAGCTAAATATACGCCAAAAAATAAGAGGCGGGGTGTCCGCCTCTTGCTAGTTTGATCTTATGCTTGCTTTGTATTCTCACACTTTTGATTTGCTACAGTACAAGAAGTTTTGCATGCAGATTGGCAAGATGTTTGACATTCGCCACATCCGCCTTTACAGGCTGACTCTTTTAAATTTTTGCTATTAATAGTTTTTAAATGTTGCATTATACTATCTCCTCGGCTTTGTTTATTTTTGGCTATCGTCTTTTTTGCCACCGAAAAGGCCGCTGAAAAATCCTTTTTTCTCTTCTGGTGTAGCAGTATTTGTTGCAGCGATATCACCTTCAGGATCCATGCTCAGTTTGCCTACATCTTGAATAGCCCAACGTTTCATTCTTAAACGTGAACGCTCGCCGGCAGTTTCAATCACGAACGAGTCTTCTTTCAAGCTTACCACACGACCCACAATGCCACCAATAGTAGTAATTTCGTCGCCGATTTCAATGGAAGAACGTAAATCTTTTGCCTCTTTTTCCTTTTTCTTTTGAG
>CAYJIG010000038.1:0-18267 GCA_964370165.1 uncultured Oscillospiraceae bacterium | reverse complement strand
GCTCGCCCGGGAAAACACCTTCCTCCATGCCTATCATGTAAACATACGGAAACTCCAGTCCCTTTGCCGAGTGCAAGGTCATCAGCACCACATAATCGGCATTTTCGTCATAGCTGTCGATGTCTGAAATCAGTGCAACTTCTTCAAGGTATCCTTCAAGTGTGGCGTCGTCGCCGTTCATATTGGTATATTCTTTAGCATCAGAAACAAGCTGACCGATGTTTTCAAGCCGTGTTTTGCCGTCTTCCCCTGCCGCTTCCAACATTGCGGTGTATCCGCTGACTTTTGCTATTTCGTTTACGAAATCAGCCATTTCCATCTCTTTTTCGGCTTGTACTAATCGCTTGTATATTTCGTAAAATGCCAAAAGGGACGCTTTTGCCCGTGATATTTGTGGGTATTCTTCTGCTTTTTCTATCACTTTCAGCATCGGAACATCCAGCTCTTGCGCAATTTCAGCTATTTTTTCTATTGTGGCAGCGCCAATTTTCCTTGTAGGTACGTTTATAATCCGTTTAAGGCGTAAATCATCTTTTTCGTTTGCAACAATGCTCATATATGCATGTATATCTTTTATTTCCATGCGGTCATAAAATCGCTGACCCCCTATAATTTTATATGCTATATTTGCCTTTCTAAAATATTTTTCCACTACACTGGACTGGGCATTCATACGGTAAAGCACCGCATGATCTTGTAATTTTGCGCCTTCTTTTATGTGTTCACCTATACTTTTGGTAATATACTCCACTTCGTCTTGTTCGCTGTCAGCTTTATAATGTATAACATTTTTACCATCACCCGAGGCCGTCCACAATTTCTTACCTTTTCGCTGAATGTTATTTTTTATTACCCTGTATGCCACAGTTAAAATATTCTGGGTACTACGATAATTTTGCTCAAGACGAATTACCGTGGTGCCGAAAAACCTATCCTCAAACCGCAAGATATTTTCTATGGTGGCGCCTCTAAACCTATAAATACTCTGGTCGTCGTCACCAACAACACATATGTTATCTTCCTCACCCACAAGCAGCTGTATCAGCAAAAACTGCGCCACACTGGTGTCTTGATATTCGTCCACCATGATATAGCGAAACTTTTTTTGGTAATATTCACGCACATCGGCATGCTCTCGAAGCAAACGCACAGTATAATAAATCAAGTCGTCAAAATCCATTGCGCCTGCCGCATAGCAACGCTTGGCATATTCAGCATACACGTCTGCCACAAGTCCGTTATAGGCATCTTGCGCCTGCTGGCGTGCCTGTGACGGCGCAATCATTTTATCTTTTAAGCGGCCTATGGCCGAGCCACATGCCCTAATCGGCAAAAACTTGTCATCGATATTCAGCTGTTTGTAAACTTCTTTCAGTATACGTTTTTGGTCGTCTGTGTCATAAATAGTAAACGACTTTGGAAAACCCAGCTTCTCGCCATCTTTGCGAAGGATCCTTACACATGCCGAGTGAAACGTAGATGCATTCACATCTTTGCCCTGCTCTCCCAATCGTGCTGTCAAACGATTTTTCAGCTCACCTGCGGCTTTGTTTGTAAACGTAATGGCGAGTACATTCCACGGACGTACATTCTCCACTTGTAGTTGCGGCCACAGCTTTTCACTTGGCTCTTTTTTCTCTTTTATGCACGCACTTAGCTCGGCTATATCATCTGCCGTTACCTCACGTGCAGTTTTTTGTGAGTGGTACGCGTTTCCAAACATGACAAGATTTACCATCCTGTTTACCAGCACAGTTGTCTTTCCGCTACCGGCACCGGCTAAAATCAGCATCGGGCCTTTCACCGTGCACACAGCCTCTTGCTGCTTATCATTAAGCCCACCAAACCTGCTCAAAATATACTCTTTACGCAAATCCAAAAACTGCCCTAAGCTCATTCTGTCTTCTCCAAAATCATATCCCTGACATCGCTTTAATCATATCATCGCTTTGTCACAAAATATTGTTTTTCTTTTTTTATATACGCTATCTAGTATACCATATATGCCATCGTCTTAAAAGACAATCTGTGTAATTCACTGCAAAACTTTCACATTAAAAAACCGCCTGTACAAAGACAAGCGGTTATATTATTCTATCTTTAAATTATCCGCCGAAAATATTCAGCAAAATACCTGCGGCCACTGCGCTACCGATAACACCGGCTACGTTGGGACCCATGGCATGCATCAGCAAGAAGTTTTGCGGATTTTCAGCTTGACCAACTTTTTGCGACACACGTGCTGCCATCGGAACAGCAGACACACCGGCCGAGCCGATAAGTGGATTGATTTTACCTCCGGTAATAACATACAAAAGCTTACCAAGCAATGTACCACCGGCTGTACCACACACAAACGCTACAAGGCCTAGCGCAATTATGCTTAAAGTGTCCAGCGTCAAGAAAGTGTCAGCCTGAGTAGTACATCCTACGGAAATACCAAGGAAAATGGTGATGATATTCATCAGCTCATTACCTGCCGTTTTGTTAATACGTTCCACAACCCCGCTTTCACGCATGAGGTTACCCAGCATTAACATACCGACAAGAGGTGTAGCGGAAGGCAAAATCAAGCTTACTACGATGGTGCACACCACCGGGAAGATGATTTTTTCAGTTTTTGATACTACACGCAACTGTTTCATGACTACACTGCGTTCTTTTTTTGTTGTCAGCAGTTTCATGACGGGTGGTTGAATAACAGGAACCAGCGCCATGTAACTATATGCCGCCACCGCAATGGAACCTAAAAGATGCGGAGCTAGTTTCGATGTAAGGAAGATAGCTGTGGGGCCATCTGCACCGCCGATGATGGCAATGGACGACGCTTCCGAGCCGTCAAACCCGAGAATACGTGCACCCCAGAAAGCTGCAAAAATACCTACCTGAGCAGCAGCACCTAAAATCAAGCTTAAAGGATTGGAAATCAGCGGGCCAAAGTCGGTCATTGTGCCGATACCAAGGAATATAAGCGGTGGATAAATACCCAGTTTTACGCCCATGTAAAGCATATCACCAAGGCCACCATGTTTCAGTACTTCGCCATATAACGGGAAACTACTTGAGCTTAAATTAGCGGTTTCTATGCCGAGTTCTGCCAGCTTAGAAAAGTTCGCGGGATCATAAATAAACAACTCCATATGAATCATTTCGCCATATGGCAGGTTTGCCAAAATCATGCCAAAACCTATAGGTAACAATAGTAAGGGTTCAAACTCGCGCACAATTGCCAAATATAAAAGCACACAACCTACTACAATCATTACAAGATAACGTGGATCTTCCATAATCCCAACAAAACCGGAATTACTCCAAATACTGCCGATCGTATTGAAAAACTCACTCATTACTTATTATCCCCCTCAAAATGGCTCTGTCGTTTGAATCACGCCTGCCATACCCCATGCGCTGCGTGTTTTCTTAGCAGGTGCTTGCGCTGTTGCCACAGAGCGCAAAGTATAAACACCTTCACCAAAAGTAGATACTGCTGCCGAAATAGCGGCTACAACCTCAGGTGAAATACCATCTTCCACCACCGGTGCAGCTACTGCTTGCACGGCCTGCATCTCAGCTACAGGAGCAACCTCTTTTTGTGTAGCCGTATCAGCCACCGGTTTTACAGCTTCTTGTTTTTTCTTTTCTATGCTACTAAAAATAGAACCTTGCACCATAATAACAATAATTAGTATCAGCAAAATAAAAAACACAAGCAAAATACCTATGACCACCACTACAGAAATTGGGATATTATCCGCCGCATTTTCTGTGACCGATAGCAATGCTAGCGGTAAATTTCCAACATTAGCTTGCAACATACAAAAGGCCTCCTTGTACTCTGTTTACTTGAGCGAAAGATTTAAAATCAAAATCAAAAGTTATTATATCCGATTTTCAATATAAATTCAACCTAAATTAGTGTTTTTGATAAATAAAGTTTTTTTTTCATTGATATTCAGACAAAACACACAAATTTTATCTTCGATACCATGCATTTTGCCGATAGTCGCACTTTCTAAAATATGGTACACTATGCGTATATGTAAACAAAGATATACTGTTGTTTTTTCATTAAAATTCCATTTTCGCAATAGTTTTAATCACTCACGGAGGTAATTATGCTAAAAAACATTTGTCTTGATGTATCCATGGATAAAGAAACTTATAAACAAGATGTCAAGCCATTGCGAGAAGAATTGTCTGTTTTACAGCACAAGGTAAAAGACAGCGGACTACCTGTGATGATTTTATTTGAAGGTTTCAGCACAGCCGGCAAAGGTAGCGTACTTAGTGACGTGATTTTAGCTTTAGACCCTCGTAACTTCACAAGTAAAAGCACTCTTGCACCCACTGTGGAAGAAAAGCGTAAGCCGTTTTTGTGGCGGCATTGGCAAACCATTCCCGAAAAAGGCTTTTTCACTTTATATGACCGCAGCTGGTATCCCGAGGTAAGCAGTGCTGTTGCAAATGAGGCAGTATCCAAAAAAGATGCCGCTGCCCGTATGAAGGAAATCAACGTGTTTGAGCGTCAGCTTTCCGAAGACGGTACTTTGATCATAAAGTTCTTTTTACACATCAGTCAAAAAGAACAAAAAAAGCGGATGAACACCCTAAAAAAAGACAAATCCACTGCATGGCGTGTAAGTAAAGAAGACTACAGAAAAAATAAAAACTACAAAAAATTTCTGTCGGCATACGATGAAATGCTAACTGAAACAAACACACCACATGCCGCTTGGCATGTGGTGGCGGCACACGACAGGCGTGCTTGCCTTGCAGAAATTTACCGTGTGATTGTAAATGAAATCAGCCTTGCGCTGGATAAAAAAGCATCGAAATCCAACGCAAAAAATACAAAAATAACATCCGGTGAAAAATTCACTTTGGTACAAAAATCAAAACTCGGTGAAATTTCACTTTCGCAAACCATGTCCGATGACGAGTACAAAAAACGTCTAAAAGCAGGACAAAAAAAGCTGAAAGACTTGCACAACTTAGTTTATCTGCAAAAAATACCCATCGTCATTGCCTATGAAGGCTGGGACGCCGCCGGTAAAGGCGGAAACATCAGACGAGTTGCCGCCGGCCTCGACCCAAGAGGATATGATGTTATTCCCATAGCTGCACCTACTCCACCCGAAAAAAACAGGCATTACCTTTGGCGGTTTTGGAGCCACATTCCAAAAGACGGTCACATCGCCATTTTTGACCGCACATGGTATGGTCGTGTTATGGTGGAGCGCATAGAAGGCTTTGCCACAAAAGAAGAATGGCAACGTGCATACCGTGAAATAAACGAATTTGAATCCCAAATGCACGACTGGGGCGCCATCATCTTGAAATATTGGATACATATAGACAAAGACGAGCAACTGCGCCGATTTGAAAGCCGTAAAAACACACCCGAAAAACAGTGGAAACTAACCGACGAAGACTGGCGCAACCGTGAAAAATGGCCAGAATACGAAGAAGCCGTCAATGATATGATTCGGCTTACCAGCACCGATTTTGCACCGTGGGTGATAATAGAAAGCCAAAACAAACGCTATGCACGCATAAAGGCTATCGAAACGCTGATTGAGGCTATAGAGTCACGCCTTAATTAACCTCTCAGATGTGAAACTGTGCCTGCGACAATACCAGTGCGTCGCACATAGTCGCCCCTGCTAAGCGCAGAGCTTTTGCGCATTCATTCAGCGTAGAGCCAGTGGTATATACATCATCTATCAGTAAAATCCGCTTACCCTTCACATGTTTGCCTTCCGCTTCATAAGCGCCTTCCACATTGGATAGGCGCTCTTTTCTGTTTAGCGAGCTCTGCGCCGGGGTTTCCATCACTTTATGTAACACTTTTTCCACCGGTATCTCTACCGTCTTAGACAGTTTTTTCGCCAACAGATAGCTTTGATTGTATCCACGCTTTCTAAAAGATTTATCCGATAGCGGCACCGCTATTATCATGTCATAATCTTCTTTTTTGCAACACTTAAAGAACGTTTCCGCAAGCAATCCACCTAAAGGCTCGGCCAAATCATTTGCGTCTTGAAATTTCAATCTATGTATCGCTGTTTTCACCGGTGGCTCATACTTAAAGCTCGCCCATACCCTGTCAAGATGCTCCGGTACTTGTATGCCGTCCGAGATCCGCAGTTCGTCAGCGATATTTTCACAACTGCATTTAGGCGCAGAAAAACCCCACACCTCATCACACCACAAACACCGCTTCGGAAAAAACACATCTAACAAAAACGCCCCGATTTTCTTACTCATAGCAATTCTTCATCCTTTAAAAAGTCTGAAAAGCACGAATATCGTCTGTTTTTTCGACCTGCTTTCACCATTTGTTCCATCACACGTTCTTCGCCAACTAATACGCACAATTTTTTCGCCCTTGTCACACCCGTGTATAATAAATTACGATACTGCAATTGTTTTGGCACTTCACTCAACGGGATAATCACCGCTTCAAACTCACTGCCTTGGCTTTTATGGATTGTGACAGCATATGCAATTTCCAGTTTGCCCATGTGTTCTTGAGAATATTCAATACGCCTATCATCACACAGCACCGTCATGCTGCCTGCCGCCTTGTTTATTTTTTCTATAATACCAATTTCTCCGTTGAAGGCACCGCTGCCCACCTCGCCATCCAGGCGAATATATGGCACATCATAGTCGTTTTTAGTCTGCATTACTTTATCGCCGACACGAAATATCTTATCCATCACACGTATCTCGAGCTTTTGCTCATTTGGCGGATTCAACAGTTGCTGAAGTCTTGTGTTCAGCTCTTCAGTGCCTAAAGGTCCCTTACGTGTTGGGCACAGCACTTGTATGTCTGTAAACGGGTCAAACCCATAGCTGCGTGACAAGCGCTCTGACGCCAGCTCACAGACGACATGACGACATGCACTGCCCGCCGCACGTAAAAAGAAATAGTCGTCTTCCTTTGTACCCTTTTGTGGTGTTTTCCCATTTACTATACGGTGTGCGTTTTTTACTATCAGGCTTTCTTCCGCCTGACGAAACACCTCTTTCAGCTCCACCACCGGCACAACACCCGAGTCTATAATACCACGCAGTACATTTCCCGGGCCCACACTCGGCAGCTGATCTATATCACCCACCATCACCAGCCTACATCCCGAGCGCAGTGCCACCAGCAAGCTCTCAAACAAAAATGCATCCACCATGCTCATTTCATCCACAATAAGCACATCGCATCTCAGTAGGTTTTTTTCGTTGTACTTAAAGCGTGGCACCTCATCGCCTTCACGGAACTCCACACCCAGCATCCTGTGAATGGTGGTAGCATTTCGTCCACACAGCTCGCTCATTCTTTTGGCAGCTTTTCCTGTGGGTGCCGCTAACAATACCCTTTCTGCCTGAGCTTCAAACAGCGCAATAATAGCGTTTACTGTGGTGGTTTTGCCTGTGCCCGGCCCACCTGTGATGACCATAGCACCGTTTGACATCGCTTGGTTTATAGCCTCTACTTGCAATGGCGCAAACCGCATTCCTTTTACACGCTCATGATTTTTTATCTGCGCTTTGATTTTACCGGGCGGTGGCGCAGGCATCCCTACAATAGAGCGTATCCGCAAGGCCGCCATGAACTCCGCCCTAAAAGGCTGTGCCAGGTATATATATTCTATCCCGTCATAATTCGCCGTGTGTATATCCTCTGTTTGGCATACTTTTTCCATTTCTAAGTCCACAGCTTCTTCCTCAACAGAAAAAAACTGCGAAACCGTTGCTGTTAGCTTTTTTTTCGGCACACATGTATGTCCATTTTGCAGGTTGTGGCGCAGGGTATATATAATTGCCGCACGTGTACGCAAAGCATTATCCGGCGTGTTCTGCATCGTCTGTGCTATGGCGTCCGCTTTAGCAAACGGCAAATACAAGGGTGTTCCGCATAGCTGATAGGGGTTTTTGGTGATAACATCCATGGTCAACTTGCCAAAATGCCTATACACTGCAATGGCCTCTGCCGCCGACAGCCCCACTTTTGCCAGCGATACCACTGCTTCACGCACATGAAACACTTCCAAAAAATGCCTATGCGCTTCTTTTGCTTTTTGCAGGCTCAAGCCTTTCACTGTCGCAAGCCTCTCCGGCCTTTGTGCTAGTATCTCCAGCGATTCTTCCCCGAACTCCTTCACAATCCTGCTTGCCGTCACCGGGCCTATTCCCGGAACTGTGCCGCTGGCAAGATACTTTTCAATATCTTCTATGGTGCTGGGCATGATGTATTCACAGCTAAACGCCTCAAACTGCCTACCGTATTCTTTGTGATTTATATACCTTCCGGTTAAAACCAGCCTTTCACCGGGAGCGCAAGCCGCCAATGTGCCTACCACATTCATTTCTGTGCCGTCATCACAAGCCAGATGCAACACACAAAATCCATTATCGGGATTTTGAAATGTAACATATTCCACCATGCCTTCCAGATATATTGTTTCTTTTTGCATCCAATGCGCCCCCCTTCTTTTTTATTCTTTTATCTAGTATACAAATTATGCAAGCAAAAGAAAAGAGAGCAAGCTAAATTTTAGCCGCTCTCTTTATTCTTTCTTTGTTTATCCTGCTGCCACAGCGGCTTTTAGTTCTTCCACCTTATCGGTTTTTTCCCACTTGACATCCAAGTCTTCGCGGCCCAAATGGCCATATGCTGCCAAATTACGATAAATTGGTTTTCTCAAGTCCAGCGACTCTATAATACCTTTTGGCGAGAGGTCAAACACTTTTCCGATAGCCTTTTCAATCAAGGCATCGTCTACTGTGCCTGTGCCTTTTGTATCCACCATGATGCTAACAGGATGGCTTACACCAATAGCATACGCCAGCTGAATTTCACAATGTGCCGCAAGTTTTGCCGCAACTACATTTTTTGCCACCCAACGAGCGGCATATGCTGCGCTACGGTCAACCTTGGTGGGGTCTTTACCGCTAAATGCACCGCCACCATGGCTTGCATATCCACCATAAGTATCTACAATGATTTTACGGCCGGTAAGACCACTGTCACCCTGAGGTCCACCCACCACAAAACGACCGGTGGGATTGATATAGTATTTTGTGTTTTCATCAAGCAGTTCTTTTGGCACCACTTGCTTTATTACATTTTCTAAAATCTCACCACGCAAACTTTCAATATCAATATCAGGCGCATGCTGAGTGGAAATAACCACCGCATCCACACGCAGGGGTTTTCCGTCTTGATATTCTACCGTCACCTGGCTTTTACCGTCGGGACGAAGCCACGGCAATGTTCCACCCTTGCGCACTAGTGTCAGGCGCTTGCACAGCTTATGAGCCAGGCTGATGGGCAAAGGCATAAGCTCGGCTGTTTCATCGCAAGCATATCCAAACATCATGCCTTGGTCGCCTGCACCGCCCGGATCTACACCCATGGCGATGTCCGGGCTTTGCTCTTTGATGGATGTGATCACAGCACAAGTCTCATCATCAAAGCCGTATTTTGCACGAGTATATCCAATCTCGCGCACAACTTTACGTGCAATACTTGGAATATCCACATAAGTGTCTGTAGTGATTTCACCCATGACGTAAATCATGCCTGTGTTTGCTGTAACCTCACACGCCACCCTACCATTTGGGTCTTTCGCCATGATTTCATCAAGTACCGCATCCGAAATAGCGTCACAAATTTTATCAGGATGACCCTCTGTCACCGACTCTGATGTAAAAAACCGATTTTTCATATAACAAGTTCCTTTCTTTTTAAAAAACCTACTTAATATATCCAACTAACGTTAACAATAAAAAAAGCGCTCGAGAAATCCCCGCGCGCTAAAAGCCACGCTTATCTTTCGGGAAGTCCCGCAGGATGTAGCACCTTACATATGTTAGGTTGCCGGGCTTCACAGGGCCTGTTCCCTCTGCCACTCTTGATAAGCTTATTCTGTTTTTTTTATTGTAGCATCTTAAGCAGTCGCTTGTCAATTTAAAACTATATTTTCTTTATTCTTCAAGCATGTCTTTGTCTTTCACTTCTTCCAAGCTTGTTACCCCACGTAGTTTCCGCTGAATTTGGTTTGTACGTGTGCCCACCAGCTGGTCGATGTCTTTTGTAGCAAGCTCTAAATGCTTTTTCGTCTTGCTAAGCACATCTTCAAACTTATCAAACTCGCTCTTTACTTCACCTAATACTTTCCATACTTCACTACTACGTTTTTGAATAGCTAACGTACGAAATCCCATTTGCAGGCTACTTAAAAGCGCCGCCATGGTGGTTGGCCCTGCTATGTTTATTTTATATTCTTGTTGCAACCTGTCTATCAGGCCTCTGCGCACCACCTCGGCATAAAGTCCCTCCACCGGTAAAAACATTATTCCAAAATCAGTGGTATACGGCACAGAAATATACTTTGTGCGAATATCTTTTGCGGCTTTTCGAATAGCTGTTTCCAGCTGTTTTGCGGCACTTTCCACCGCCGCAGCATCGGCGCTTTCATACGCTGCCAACAAATTCGCATAAGCGTCCATGGGAAACTTTGCGTCTATCGGCAACCACACATTTTCGCCGTCGCCGTCACCCGGTAGCTTCACGGCAAACTCTACACGTTCACTGCTACCCTTAACAGTGGCCACATTTTGCTCGTATTGCTCGGGCGAAAGCACCTCTTCCAAAATAGCTCCCAGCTGAATCTCGCCCAAAATACCTCGTGTTTTCACGTTGCTTAGCACTTTTTTAAGGTCGCCTACGCCACTGGCCAGCGTTTGCATCTCGCCAAGGCCTTTTTGCACTCTATCAAGGTTTTCATTCACAAGGCTAAAGCTTTGTTTCAGCCTTTCGTTCAATGTTTTTTGCAGTTTTTCGTCCACTGTATGGCGCATCTCTTCCAGCTTTTTCTCGTTTCCGGCCTGCATTGCCGACACTCGCTCTTCCATGGTTCGGCGAATATTTTCAAGTTTTTGCTCGTTTTGCAAAGCAAACTTTCCAAGGCGTTCTTCTTGCGAGCTCAGGCGTTCTGTCACCACTTTGTGTAGTGTATTTTGGCTTTCTAAAAGTTGCTCGCGAAGCTCTTTAATGCGCACATCCTGGCGCTCATTTAGGCGGCTTTGTACATCCGTCTGGCTTTGGCCCAGCTGTTGTAGCATCTGCTGTACTCCTGCCACATTTTCCCTGCCCGACGTCCTGATTTCTTCCAGTAGGCGCCTTTCCATTTCTGCGGTATTATCTTTTGGTTTTCGCACAAAAAGCATCACTGCAACCACCAAAACAACCACATTCACACCCAGTGAAATCATCAATAGCAATTCTGTCATCACATTTGCCTCCCTTCATTTTAGAAATAACCACACCTGCTTTTTTAAAACTCTAAAGTAGCAAAATAATCTTCCGGTGTCTCGGCACGGCGAATCATCTTTACTGTGCCGTCTTTTTGAAGTAGTAGCTCAGCACTTTTCAAGCGTCCGTTGTAATTATACCCCATGGCAAACCCGTGTGCGCCGGTGTCGTGAATAGCTAAAAAATCGCCTTTTTCTATTTTGGGTAGCATGCGGTCAATTGCGAACTTGTCGTTATTTTCACACAGCGCACCCACAATATCATACTTATTATCACAGGTATCATTTTCCTTGCCCAAAACAGTAATATGATGATATGCGCCATACATAGCCGGACGCATCAAGTTTACTGCGCAAGCATCCACGCCGATATATTCTTTATAAATGTGCTTTTCATGCACAGCTTTCGTCACCAAATGTCCGTGTGGCGCCAGCATGAATCGGCCCATCTCGCTGAAAATAGCCACATCACAAAGTCCTGCAGGGGCCAACACTTCTTCGTATGCATTCTTCACACCCTCGCCGATGGCAAAGATGTCGTTTGGCTTATCTTCGGGCTTATAAGGAATGCCAACACCGCCTGACAAATTAATGAAACTCACGCCGATACCGGTTTCTTCTTTCAGCCACACTGCAAGCTCAAATAGTTCTTTCGCCAGCACGGGATAATACTCCCCACCAAGGGTGTTACTAGCCAAAAATGAATGTAGGCCAAACTCTTCTACGCCTTTATCACGCAATGTTAAAAACGCTTGTTTCAGCTGCTCTTTTGTCATTCCGTATTTGGCGTCTTGTGGATTGTCCATGATTTGATTGTGAATTTTAAACTGGCCACCGCTGTTGTATCGGCAGCTGATGGTTTTCGGAATACCTGCATGTTTTTCCAAAAACTCAATGTGGGTGATGTCATCTAAGTTTATAATAGCGCCAAGATTTTTTGCTTTCACAAACTCTTCGGCCGGAGTCTCGTTTGAAGAAAACATAATATCCCTGCCATCAAACTTTCCTTTTTCCGCCAGTAAAAGCTCTGTCATGCTGGAGCAGTCCAGCCCACATCCCTCTTCTTTCAGCACTTGTAAAATGCTGGGATTCGGTGTTGCCTTCACCGCAAAATACTCTTTAAAGCCTTTGTTCCACGCAAAAGCTTTGTATACATCTTGCGCTGTTTTGCGAATTCCCGCCTCGTTATAGATGTGAAACGGCGTGGGATAGTTTTGTGCAATTTCAGTAATTTGTTCTTTTGTAACGAATGCTTTTTTCATCTGTATACTCCTATATTTTTACTACTTTAATATTTCTTTTTTAATGATAGAGTTTCCCTTTGCATTTGTCAATTATTATTCTATGTATATGTGAGCATAAATTATCACATAACTTTCTCTCTTTAGCACGTTGTATCGGTTGCATCTCATGTATAAATGTTGTATGATAATAGAGATTTATACTTGTTTTTATTTTGAAATCCTCATCATTTTATGGAGGTGAATCACTGCTTGTTTGGGTATGTACTTCCGGCAAAACAAGAAATGAAGGTACGGGATTTTGAAATGTATCGTTCGTATTATTGTGGAGTGTGTAAGCAGCTGGGAAAAAGCTATGGCGTATTCAGCCGTTTTTTACTAAACTACGATCTTGTGTTGGTAGGTTTATTGGCAGATGCACTTAGCGGCGAGAGTGGTCAGATGCATTGCGAGGGATGTTTTGCAAATCCTGTGATGAAACGCCACACCTTACATCAGTCAACCGGTCTTGAGATAGCGTCCGATGCTTTGGTATTGCTCAGCTGGCACAAGTCACGCGATACCCTACACGACGAAGCTTTCCATAAGCGTTTTGCATATATATTGGCCACACCGTTTCTTTTTTCAATGTATAAAAAAGCAAAAGAAAAACATCCACAGCTAAACGACGTATTGGAACAGCAAATGCAAAACCAGCTGACGCTTGAAAAAGATTCTTGCCGCAACATCGACATGATATGCGAGCCCACTGCTAAGATGTGTGAAGCTGTGTTTGCGATGGCTTCGGATGATCCCGCACAAAAGCGTATTTTAGGCAGGCTCGGTCTTTTTGCCGGCCAAATTGTATACCTTTTAGATGCCGCCGAAGATTTTGAAGAGGATAAAAAAAGCAATAATTACAATGTGTTTGTGCTGAATGAATACACAAAAGAAGAAATGATAACAGCAGTGCAGCGCCGCACACGTATGGCGGCAGGAGAAATTGCACTTTGCTATAATTTATTGGAACTTACACAATACAAAGATATTTTAGACAACATTTTTTTCTTAGGCTTGCCACAAGGCATTGCGGCAGCCGGCATAAAACGCACCAAAAGGAGTAGCGGACATGGACAAATCGAAAGCGTATGATGTATTAAATCTTCCCTCCTCTGCAAGTGAGAGTGAAGTAAAAGCCGCCTACAAGACGCTGGCGCAAAAATACAACGTGGATAACTACGAGGCAGGCCCACTTAGGGAAGATGCCGAGAAAAAAATGGAAGAAATCAATGAGGCTTTTGATATCCTCATGAGTTATTTGCGCACCGGCACCACACAAGAAGCCACAAAGCCGATAGACTCTTCGGGTAGCGAAGGTAGCGGGCGATATCACGCCATTAGACAGCTGATTAACAACGGTCAGGCCGACGAAGCCTTGGCCGAGCTTTCTGCTATGCAAGGCACTCGCAACGACGCCGAATGGAACTTTTTAATGGGTAGCGCATACTACCATAAAGGATGGCTGGATCAAGCTCTTACATACTTTCAAAAAGCAGCCCAGCTGGAGCCACATAACAGAGAGTACCAAGCCGCCTTGCGCAACTTGCAAGGCAACAGTACCGGCGACATGCCCGGCAATCCTTATGGCGGCCAAAACACTCAAGCGCAAGCTCTGAACTGTGCTTGCAACACCTGTAGTATGATACTTTGCATGGATGCTTGTTGCGGTTGTATGCGAGGTTGCTAGCCATGCCAAGACGCAGTGGCTCTCACAAAACGCAACGCTTGTCGCACAATATTGCTTTGGGCGGTATCTTCAGCGCAATTGCATTGATGTGCATGTTGATAGGCGGCTTCATCCCCATCGGCACTTATGCCGCGCCTATTTTTGCCGGAATTTGCCTACTTCCTATCGCCATTGATATTGGCACAAAGTGGGCTATTTTATGTTATATCGGCATTTCTTTTTTGTCTGCTGTTATTGTGCCCGACAAAGAACTTTTATTGTTTTTTATCTTTTTGCTTGGCTATTATCCTGTTTTGCAACCTGCATTAAAGAAAATCCCATATACTTTTTTACGTTATTTAGTAAAATTCATCATTTTTAACTCGGCTATCTTTGCCGTGTATTCCCTGCTTTTGTTTATTTTTGTAAGCCCTGTGTTACAAGAGGAACTGGCCAATTTCGGGTTATGGTACTGGGGCATTTTGTATCTCGGCGGTATCACGGTTTTATTTTTATACGATGCTATGCTAGACAAAGTTAGGTTTTTATATTTTCACAGCATCAGAAAACACATATTACGATAAAGTTTATAATAGTAAGAGGGATTTTCTCAGCAACCTATATGTATTAGGGAGGTTTTGTTTATGCCTTTTACCACACAAATGAAGCTACTTTATGCTATGCGCCAAATGGTTTTAGGTGACGGACGAACTGCTTTTCCAAAAGTTTCGCCACCAAAACCAGATTTTGCGTCAAATTTTGTGCCCGACTATCTTCCCACCACTTTACCGCGATGCACCCCGGAGCAACAAGGCCTGTGTAGCGACAATTTAGCCGATTTTTATACAAAACTGACTCTCATTCCTTCGGCTCATCTTCATTCTGCCCTGGTTCTACGTGGTGGAAATGTTGTTTCCGAGGGTTATTTTGCGCCTTTTCGTAAAGATATGTGGCACATCAGCCACAGTTTATGTAAAACCATCGTTGGCCTTGCCGTTGGCATCGCTGTAAGCGAGGGTCTTTTTTCTTTAAATGATCCTATTATCAAGTATTTTCCGAAAGAAGTCGGGGTGCTTGCTTCCAAACAAGTAGCTTCCATCACGGTAAAACACTTGCTTACCATGTCCAGTGGGCTTTCTTTTAACGAACTTGCTCAGGCTGTAGAGACAAACTGGATCAAATGTGTTCTTTCTTCGCCTATTGTTTTCGAGCCCGGCACTAAATTCGTCTACAATTCTATGAATACCTATCTTTTATCAGCCTTAATATGTCGTACCAGCGGCCAAACATTGACAAATTATCTCACGCCTCGCTTATTTGCTCCGCTGGGTTTTGGAGCTCATTCATGGGAGGTCTCACCCGAAGGAATAGAAAAAGGCGGCTGGGGCCTATATTTGATGGTGGAAGATATTGCAAAACTCGGCCAACTGTTCTTACAAAAAGGCAAATGGTATGCAGATGGAAAACCACAAGAAATTGTTTCTGAGGATTGGATAGTTCAATCTACACGTGCCCACAATCTTTTTGATGATACCTTAGGATACGGATACCAATGCTGGGTCGATACTGCAAACGAATCTTACACCATGAATGGCATTTTCGGCCAATATGTCACAGTATTTCCAAAAAAAGATATCGTGGTGGTGACGACCGCAGGTAGCTCCCAGTTATTCCTTGACTCCCCTCTTTATTTTGCCATCGCATCACATTTTTCAAATGTAGATGACAAGCCATCAGTTTTTTCTCCCAGTCCCGCCGCAAGCGCCCGTCTCGAACGTGTTCTTGGCTCGTTACAGTTTCGAAAAAAGGCCATCGCTCCGCCTGTTTCCTTGATACCTTTGCGCCGAAAAGACCGTCAAAAACGTACATCTCTTTGGCAAACTCCGCCCTCTTCTCAGCTTAATTTGCATGAACTGAAAAAGTTGTTTTGTGATGTCAAATGGGAGTTCCAGCCAAACTATCATGGACTACTACCCATGATAATTCAAACCATGAATAACGAATTTTCATCAGGGCTGAAAAGTATCCACTTGTCTATAAAAAAAGACCAGCTTATTTTACGCTGGCGTGAAAATGATGTTGAATTTTTAATACCTGTTGGTTTTCCCTCTTCACCGGAATGTATCATCCAAACCCAAAACGAAAGCTTTTATGTGGCGTCTCGCGCCACCATCCACACAGAATATGATGAATCCACCGCGATTTTGATTGAGCTTTGTTTTTTAGAGCACAGTTCATTCCGCACAATAAAACTAACCCGTGAAGCTGACAACTTGATTTTAAAACTAAATGAACATCCTCACTTGCAAGTGGCCATTGATGGCTCTATGTATCAAATGGAATCCACCGGATTTTCTGCACATGGAGCCACCTTGGAAAGCATTTTCAAAAATATTGATTACTTTGATTATCGCATCAATTCAATGTGTGCCCCAACACTGCTTGGAAAACCCGCAAAACTACCATAGTTATATTTTTTAATCACATACCCACAAAACAAAAAAGCACAAATGCTTCATCCTACTTGGATCAAGCTATGTGCTTTTTATTTGTTTAAACGTTATTTTTTGTTTACTTTCGGGCCTGTAGCTGTATCTTCCACCACATATCCGAGCGCATCCAGCTCATCACGGATTTCATCTGCACGTGCCCAGTTTTTCTGTGCACGAACTTCGGTGCGTTCCTTTACTAGATCCAGCACATTTTGAGGAACATCATCATTTTTTCTGTTGTATAAAATACCCAGCACATCACACAATGCATCGAAAATTTCCGCTGTTTTCAGCAAGGTTTGTTTCGAGCTGGTTTGTGCCAATGTATTAATATCACGCACCAAATCAAACAAAACTGCAAGTGCGTCTGCTGTGTTTAGGTCATCGTCCATACGTTCCTTAAACTTTGCTTCGGCTTCATTAGCACGTTCAAGCAGCAGTGCATCACCCTCATCTTTTGCATTTTGAATAGCAAAATCCAAGTTGTCACGGCAAGTATACATGCGCTCAAGGCTGGTTTTGCACTGTTCTAAAATTTCCATAGTGAAGTTAAGCGGACTACGATAATGTGCGCTTATTTGAAAATAACGAATCGGCTCATACCCTATTTGTTCGGCCACATCACGCACCGTCCAAAAGTTACCCAGTGACTTCGACATTTTCCTGTCGCCAACATTCAAAAATCCGTTATGCATCCAGTACCTAGCAAATGTTTCGCCGCTACTGCATTCACTTTGGGCTATTTCGTTTTCATGGTGTGGGAATATAAGGTCTTGACCACCCGCATGAATGTCAAAGGTGTTGCCAAGATGCTTTTTAGCCATGGCGCTACACTCAATATGCCATCCCGGCCGGCCCGGACCCCAGGGTGATTCCCATGCCGGCTCGCCGGGTTTTGCAGCTTTCCATACTGCAAAATCTGCGCTGTGTTCCTTTAAATCATCCGCCATATCGGCCGAAAGCTCCCTATTATTTGTAAGGTCTTCCAGTATAAGATGTGACAGTTTTCCATACTCGTCAAACTTAAACGCACGGAAATATACGTCGTTATTTTTTGCAACGTATCCATAGCCTTTGTCGATAATATCACCTATAAGCGCAATAATTTCACCTATATGCTCAGTCGCCCTAGGCATAACACTTGGCCTTTGCACATTCATTCCATCGGCATCTTTTAGGTATTCTTCTTCAAACTGTTTCGCCACATCATCCACGGTAATGCCTTGTTCGTTTGCCTTGTTAATAAGCTTGTCGTCTATATCCGTCACGTTGGATACATACATCACGTCCTTGCCTAAATAAGTCAAATATCGGCGTAGTGTATCGAAAATACACAACGGACGTGCATTACCCACATGAATATAATTGTACACAGTAGGCCCGCATACATAAATTCCCACTTTACCTTCTGTGATAGGAATAAACTCTTCTTTTTCACGTTTTAACGTATTAAATATCCTCATGAAATCTCCTTTTATCCCAGCTATTTAAAATAATATCTATTCTTTCCATG
>CAYJIG010000037.1:0-18951 GCA_964370165.1 uncultured Oscillospiraceae bacterium | reverse complement strand
CAAATGTTTTGTACATATAGTTTTTGTCTACCCTGCCACTGATGCCCGGCACGCCTGTGTCGTTAAAGTATGTGCCGTTATTGTATTGCCACAGTGAAGGCATCGGGCTCCAGCCATGTGCCGAAATACCCCAGTGTGCTAGCCATAAATCATAACCTTCATTTTGCAATGTTGTTGCGCTTATCATGTTTGTTGCCCAGCTTCTACTTACATAAAATCCGGGAATAAACTGATAGTTTGACAATTGCTCAATAAGCACCATGCCATACCGTACCGTCTGTGTTCTTTGGGCTATGGTTTGGTTTGTTGTGTTCGAGGAAATAAGCGGGTCTTCATAGTCGATAAACACTGGTAAATCAAATGTGATGCCGTCTCGCAACAGTCCTTGTATCTCGGGCGAGTTCATAAACACTTGTATTTCCTCGGCCATTTCAGCGTCGTTAAACGCATAGCTGTATAGGTATGTGCCCACTAAGATGCCGTTTGCTTTTGCTTGACGTACGTTGTAGTCAAAATACGGGTCAATGTCATAATAGTTAATATCACGATTCCAGTGAAGTGAACGTATTACCGCGAACTCTACCCCACTGGCCGCCACTGCCGCCCAGTCGATATAGCCTTGGTGTGACGATACATCGATACCGTACATTGGCAAATCCACTTCCTGTGCCGGCAAGGTAACTGCTGTGCCATATTCGGTAATGTTTCCGGCAGAGTCTTTTACCTGAATGTCTCCTTTAGCCAAAACATACCCGGCCGCAAAAGCTAGCTTGTTTGACGATTGCCATGTGCTTCCGCCATCAAAGCTGTAGCTAAGCTGACTGCTTGTCAAAAGACTGTTGGCGGTAGCTCCCACAATAACATCTTTTTTACCCGAAGTCCATGTGCTGCCAAAGCTTACCGATGTAATAACCGGCGGCGCCACATATCTTCCCTCGTTATCAAAGACATATGTTTCACCGTTTACGGTGTGAGTGCCTGTTTGCGGAACACCTTTTTCATCAAAGTAGTATGTGAATCCATCAATTGTCATCAGGCCACGGGCCATTTCGCCGTCAGATGTCACATAACGTTTTGTATTTTCTATCTCGGTGTTCCAGCCAGCTTGTGGTAAGCTTCCGTCGGCAAAGTAGTAATATTGTGCTTCGTATCCGTTACTTGCCTGGCGCTCTTGCCAGCCGGTCTGCTGTGCGCCATCTGTTCCAAACAAGTACCAGCGAGAGTTTATCTCCTGCCAGCCTGTCATTGGCACACCTTTTGAATCAAACGCATAGGTCTCATCGTCAATAACAACAATATCTCTTGCCATTTGACCATCTTGCAACACATATCTGCGCTGGCCGTCTACGTTGTCGTTCCAGCCGGCTTGTGGCAAGTTTCCTTGATCGTCGTAGTAGTAATACAGCACTGTGGCGTTTACTGTGCGAGACTGCCAGCCAAGCTGCTGTGTGCCTGTGGTATCGTCAAAGTTATACCACCGCTGTTCTATCTGATTCCAGCCTTTTAGTGCGCCGTTTTCAGTGATGTAGTATCTGTTACCTTCATCATCTGCCACAAAACCAAGCTGTACTGCGCCATCTTCGCTGAACGAATACATCACGCCGTCTATTTCCACCACGCCTTTGGCCATTTGGCCGTTTTCAGGCATGAAGTAATAGTTTTGCTCGTCTACTTCTGTCCAGCCTGTAGCCATCACACCGTCTTGGCTGAAGTAGTACCTGTTTGCACCTTCGGTAATCCATCCGGTCATCATTTCACCGTCGGCATCATAATAATGTGTGACCTCAGCGCCTTGCGAGTTTTGTCTGGTTTGGAAGCCTTTTTGCTGAACACCATTTTCGGCAAATGAATACCATACGCTGTCTATTTCCATCCAGCCTGTTGCGGCGCCTGTATCACCTATGTAATAACGAGAAGTTCCCACCTGAGACCAGCCCATGGTAAGCCCACCGTCTTCACCGAATGAATAAGATATGCCGGATATTGTTTGTGTGCCTGTGGTTTTCTGGCCTTGCTCGTTAAAGTGATATAACAGTCCATCAGGTAGCACCTGCCATCCGATAGCCACATGACCATCATCAAACACATACCGTTCTACACCACTGATGACTTGCCAGCCTTCAGCAGGCAAACTGCCATCGGTGTTGTAATAGAACCGATGAGTCGTCCCATCTTCCAGCGGCCTTACTTGCCAACCTATGCGCTGATAAAAATCGTTTTCATCAAAGTAGTACCAGCGCAGGCTTTCTGTGTCTTCACTGCCTTCTTGTGGCAAACTGTGCCATCCCGAGCTTGCTATGCCATCTTCAAAATAATATCTCTTGTTTGCCTCATCTGTGTTCCATCCGGACAATGCCTTACCGTCGTTGTCGAAGGAATAAAGCTCGTCGCCTATGGTGACCACGCCTTTAGCCACATCACCATTTTGATAGAAGTAATAACGGTCTTCGCCGATATCCTGCCAGCCTACAGCCATGTGACCTTCAGGGAAGAAATAACGAAGCATTCCGCTGATTTCACTCCAGCCTTGTGGTGCTGCGCCTGTTACCGAGTCGTAGTAATGTGTAAATGTATTTCCGTCTTCACCTGCACGCATCTGCCATTCCAGCTTTTGCTCGGCTGTGTTGTCGTCGAATAAGTACCATGTACCGTCTATTTGATTCCATCCGGTAAGTGCTGTATAGCTTTCAGGATCAAAATAATATCTCAGCCCGTTTTCTGTCTGCCAGCCAGACACGTTAAGGCCTGTTTCGTCAAAGAAGTAGAATCCTGCCGGCATCTGAGTGCCTTCATACATTCCGCTTTCGATGTAAAGTAAACCAACAGCAGGCTTGCCTGCGGCATCATAATACATCCTGCCGTCGCCCAAGGCACGCCATTCATTATATACCGGTGTGGAGTAGCCTTCTTTTAATGTACCGTCTTCGTTAAAGTCATATAAAATCTCGTTGATGGTTTGCTCGCCTGTCAAAGCGCCGCCATCTTGTCCGAAATAGTATGCCTCGCCATCTTCGGTATACCATCCGATAGTCGCCTTACCTTTATCCTCGGCATAATTTACACCAAAACGATATTTCACATCGTTTATTGTTTGCCAGCCACTATACGACACGCCGCCATCTTCAAAGAAGTACACGCCATCGCTCATAGATGTAACACCCACACCCTCTACTTCGTTTGCAGAGTTTGTGTATGCCCACACATCGTTTTCATACTTCCAAGAAAAGCCTTCGGTAGCGTCTTTTGAAATGAGATGACCTTGTGGATTAAACACATATGTGCGCCCATCCATATAATGTATGCCAGTCAGCGCATAAGCGCCTTCATCGTGGAAGTAGTATGTGTAGCCGTCGCCCAAAGTGTGCTCACCAACAAGGGCCGCACCGCCGTTTGATGCATCAAAGTAGTATGTGTTTCCGTTTACGGTATAGCTTCCTGTTATCTGCACACCGTCTGCATTAAAGGCGTACCACTTCGCGTTTTCGCCATCGCCTATCTGTTGCAAACCACTCAGCACATAACCATCGTCTGTGAAATAATATCTGTTTTCACCCACTGTGTTAAATCCGCCTACCAGCGCAGAAGAAGCAGGCCCACCGAAGTAATACGATAGGTTGTTTTCATCTTTTTGCCAGCCTGACTTGCGATATCCTGCATCATCAAAAGCATACAGTGCATTGCCGTCTTCGTCGTCTATCCACTGCATACCGGTAACTGCCGCAAACGTGTCTTCAGAATAATATCTCACGTCTGTATCATCTTCGCTCGGATTCTTTTCAGGATACCAGCCGCTATGTGCCTTGCCGTCATTTTCGGCATCAAAGTAATAACGCACACCGTTTTCTGTGTACTCGCCTGTTTGTTGTACGCCATCTTCATCAAAACGATAAAGATCATCGCCAATAAACTGTATGCCGGTATACGCCACACCTTGTGTACCAAAATAATATGTATTGCCTTCAATTTCCTGCCATGTTTCGCCCACTGCCTTGCCGTCATCACCGAAATAATACAACGCATCTTCAATGTCTACAAGGCCTGTTTGCATAGCGCCACTACTTGCAAAGTAATAAAGCGCACCGGAAATTTCACGCAAACCTTTTACATAGTCACCGTTTGCATCTACATAATACTTATTTCCGCCGCTGGTTACCCAGTTGTCGTCTCCTGCATCACTTTGTGGTTTCATTCGTCCATCTTCGTCAAAGTGATATACCACATCGTCTATTGTATGCGGTCCGCCTGTAAGTGCACGTCCGTCATCGTCAAAGCGATATACTCCGCCTGCGTTTACGTCGGTGAACCATCCTGTCTTGGCAATCATAGTGGTCTCATCAAAGAAGTATATATCGCCACCAGATGTTTGCCATCCACTTTGGCGGGTATAGTCTTCTGTGTCGTAATAATAAAGCTCACCGTCTACTGTTTGTACGCCGCTTAATGCCGCGCCGTTTTGCCCAAACAAGTAATGCGCCGCACCTACGGTTTGCGGGCCTGTCAACGCTTTGTCTTGCTCGCCATTGAACAGATACATTTTACCGTTTACTGTTTTCATGCCGCTTTCACGCAGGCCAAACTCGCTAAAGTAATATGTATCACCGTCTATAGTTTGAACACCGACAAGCGCCGCACCGTCTGCACCTACATAGTAAGCTTTCGCGCCATCTTCTTCATACTGCCAGCTGTTTTTTGCAGCTTTGCCGTCTGTGGCAAGGAAATACACTTTACCGTCAATCTCTTGCTTTCCGACAAGCATCACAGCGTCAGCGCCAAACACATACACATCTTCGCCAATAGTGTTTGCGCCCACATATGCTTTGCCGTCTTCGCCCATGTAATAACGTACGCCTTCTTCACCGTCGACCCATGTACTTACCACGGCCGAGTTATTCTCGCCGGTAAAACTGTATAAGTATCCGTCCACCGACACAAGGCCTGTTTGTTTTTTACCGCTTGTATCAAAGCAATACATGCTATCATCTATTGTGTGCAAGCCTTTTGCCATGGCTCCGTTATCAAGAAGATATACCGACGCTCCGAGATCTTCGGGATGTGTTTCCCATGAGTTTGTTTTTGCGCTACCACCTGCACCACTGAACATGTACCATACATCATCAATAGTTTGCCAGCCTATCAGCTGTGATCCATCAACATCAAAACCGTACCATCCAGCCACACCGTTTTCGGTGATTTTTTGTAGGCCGGTTAATGCCGCGTGATTCTCTTCACTAAAGTAATATGTCTTTGCTGTACTGTTAATCACGGCTCCATCTTGTGGTATTAAAACTTCATCGTTTGTAGCTACCGCCATGTTGCCGGCAAGTGACAAAGCCATAATACCGCCGGTTTCATCATTGTCCAAAGACAACGTCGCAACTGCGGTAGTATCCCCAACAGTGTGCCATCCTGTGACGGCGCTGTCGTTGGTACCACCAAAGTAATATAGATTTCCTGAATGGCGTATCAGCCCACTTTGACGTATTCCGGTGGTGGGATCAAAGAAATATTTTTCTCCGCTTACTTCCTGCATGCTTTTCAGCGCCAAACCGTCATCACCGAAATAGTAATACTGACTCGCGTCGTCTGGGTTTGACTGCCATGTACTGGTCACAGCATATCCCGTGCTTGCATCAATGTAGCATATATTGCTACCGTCTGTTTGCAGGCCTGTTTGTCTTACGCCGGTGGTCACATCACAGTACACCAGCCCTGTACCATCGTGGAATATACCTGTCACCAGTGTTCCGTCAGGCTTGCGATACACCTGGTTTCCGTTCTCGTCTGTTTCCCACTTGGCTGTAGGCACAGCTTCCGGTATCGTAGGCTCAGACGCAGATTGCTCGGGTGTGGACGGTGTCAAAGGTATCGGAGCAATAGACGTAGCCGTGCTGTTATCATCATCGTCATTGCCAGGGCTTGTCTGCACCATCAAAACACCATCATCAGAAAATGTATATTCTCTTTCGTTGATAGTTTGCTTTCCTGTCAGCGCATATCCATCATCACCGAAATAATATGTCTTGCCGTCTACCTCTGTCCAGCCTTTGGCCCCTCTGCCATTATCATCGCTGAAGTAATATGTTTTTCCGTCAATGGTTTGAAGTCCGTCTTGGCGAACACCGTTTTCATCAAAGTAATAATAAGAGCCAAATAGTTGATGAAGCCCTATCAAAACTTCGCCATCACTATTCACACCATAAACTTTTCCATTTTCTTCTTTCCAAACAAATCCGTCTTCATCTGCGTTTTCTTGCAGTCTACCCTCACTATCGAAAATATAAGTTTCGCCATCTATCTCATACTCGCCAATAACCATGGTTCCATCATTAAGCAAATAATAAGTTTGGCCATCCTCGTCTGTGAACCATCCCTTCACCGCCGCACCGGTGGCAATGTCAAAGAAATACCGGTTGCCGTCTATAGTTTGCCACCCATACTGCATCTCGCCATCTTCGCCATAATAATACACATTACCCGCCACAATTTGCAGGCCTGTGGTGGGCACAGTTTGTCCTATGGTGTCATCATTAGCGACTAGCCCAAAATATAATAAAACGCCACAAACAAGCGCAAGTAACACAGCAGATCCAAAAATAATTTTTATCTTCATATTAAAATCCTCTGACCTCTAAAAAATTCAAAGCAAACAGCTTTGTTTGTTGTTATAATATATATACGATTTTCTTTGTTTTGCGGCCGAAAATTCATACCGCAGTAACAAAAACAAATAATAAAACAATAACTTGTAAACTTGCAAGATAAGTATAATATCCCTAGTTTAGTACATTATACCACATTACCATATATTTTCAAGTATTTTCCTATATTTTCCTACCTTATATTTTATCTACTGTTCGTTCATTTTATGTGATAACGCCTTTTAGTTTTCAGTTTTCGATTTACCATGTTTTCCTATTTCTTCCACTATGTGACATACATTCATATTTTCACTATAATCATTTATCATCATTAATTTTTTTATGTTTTTTGGACTCAAAACAATATTTCACTCCATTTGTAATTTTTTATCGTTTTATCGTAAAATGTTTTAGCCAACTTCGTCGTGTATAGTATTGTTGCTTTACAGTAAATTATTTCATATTAACGAGAATTACGTTTTTTACTAATCAAATGGAAAAATAGGAAATTTTACACTTTATCCATTGTAGTCTTGTAAGATTTGCTAAAAAAACTTATACTTATAATATAATCACATTTTTGATGCAATTTTAGGAAGGTGATCTTATGAACAGCTACACCGAAGGAGTAAAGCCCGGCGGTCTTACCACCAAAACAGAAACACGTATTCTTTTGTGTTATATTTTAGACTGTGTTTCTTCACCCGTTACACGCAAGCAGATAGATGAAGTGCTTGTAGGTGAAGAGCTGGTAAACTATTTTGTACTGGCCGAAAGCCTATCACAGCTGTTGCAACAAAATCTCATAGAAGGCAATGATGAAGACGGCTATGCCATCACTGAATCAGGCAGAACAGTTGCTAACACGCTGGCAAGCGATGTGCCTGTTTCTGTGCGTAATGCGGCCGTTCGTGGTGTTATCCTAGCTCAGCAATACGCCGCAAAAGAAATGGCGCACCGCTGTGATATCACTAAAGAAGACCACGGGTATTCCGTCAAGTGTGGTATAGGCGACGGTACCGGCCAACTATTTCAAATGACGCTGTATATGCCGGATGATTTATCTGCAGAGGAAGTAAAGAAAAGGTTTGTAGAAAATGGCGACACGGTATACAAGCTGGTGTTGGCCACCCTTATGGGCAATCAAACTCTGGCTAAAGATACTTTGGAAAATATCAAAATATAGCTATTATAAAGGTCTGTATTTTGTTTTTTCTGCCATTATGCCTTATTCAAACCATAAACACATACTTTTTGATTGAATAAATTTTTTATTAGTGTATATAAGCAATAAAGATTATGTGCATAATAGAAAGGTCGAAGATTATGAAAAAGATAGTCATTGCTTTATCTGTTTTGGTAGTGGTGGTAATTGGAATTTTTGTTTTTTACAACTCCACCAAAAGTGAACTGGAAATAAACATTGGTGCTCCGGTAGATGTAAACACAGATCAATATAGTGAAAGTATAATTATTGCACTTGGCACAAAAGAATATTCAGATGAGGTTTATGCTCAAACTACTGAAATTCTTGATAAATTTTATGAGAACCAAGCGGAAGTTTTCCCTACTCTTGGAAAACCATATCACATTGAAGTGGAAGTTCATTTTGAAGATGGAAAAACAATCATATCTAACATCGGAACGTATACCGATGAAAATGGAAATACACAAAATTACGAAGATGAATTAATTTTCGACTTCATAGTTACAGAAAAAGTTACTTATCCTGAATAAAATGTGCATTTTCCTTGGTAAAAAGTGAATAGTTGATGACAAAAAAGTCAATGATACTACGCAAAAAAAGATGCCACTTTTAGTGACATCTTTTTTGTATACGCTCATTGGTTTATTTGTTTGTGTTTTGGTCTCCTTCTACTACACCACTGCTCTTAAACACATTTATTATAGTCTTAAAAAATATCTTCACGTCTAACGAGAACGATATGTTCTGCGCATAGTATCCGTCAAGTTGTGCTTTATATGCAATAGGAAGCTCGTCCCTGCCGTTAATTTGTGCATATCCTGTCAGTCCAGGCACAAGGTCGTTTGCGCCATATTTATCACGTTCAGCCACCAAATCATCTTGATTCCAAAGGGCAGGTCTTGGCCCGATGATGCTCATTTCACCTTTAAAAATCTGAAATATTTGCGGTAGTTCGTCCAGACTTGTTTTGCGTAAGAAAGCACCCACTTTGGTAATCCGTGATGCAGGATCCTGCAACAAATGTGTAGGTACATCTTTCGGTGTATCTGCTTTCATGGTGCGAAACTTCCAAATCATAAAATATGTTTTGTGCACACCCACACGTTTTTGCAAAAAGAAAACAGGCCCTTTTGAATCCAGCTTAATACACCCGGCTAAAATCAAAAACACAGGTAGCAGCACCACTATGGCCGCAAGTGATAATATAATATCGATACATCGTTTTATATGTTTGCGGTACATTTATTTTAGCCCTCCCACATCACCGGTTTGTGGTTAAAGGTAGGCACCATATCTAACAGCACCTGTACCAAGTTTTCACTATTGTTTGAATAAGCAACAGCTTTCAGGCTGGCAATATGATCAAAGAACGTGTCTTTATGCAGACGTATCGGTGAGCCTATAAATATTTTTTTGTTATCGGTTTTGTTTAGTCCCTCTTCGTCCATCAGTAGTTCTTCATAAAGTTTTTCGCCCGGACGCAGACCTGTGAACACGATATCAATATCCTCGTACGGAATAAACCCTGCAAGTTTTATCAGGTTTTCGGCCAGTTCTAATATCTTAATTGGGCTACCCATATCAAGCACAAATATCTCACCGCCTGCACCCATTGCGCCCGCCTCCAGCACCAGGCTGACCGCCTCGGGAATGGTCATAAAATACCTTACCACTTCAGGGTGAGTCACCGTAAGTGGTCCACCTGCCGCAATCTGCTCTTTAAACAGCGGTAACACCGACCCGTTTGAGCCAAGCACATTCCCAAACCTAACAGCTACAAACGTAGTTTTGCTTTTTTGCGCCATCACCTGTACTATCATCTCACACAAACGTTTTGTGGCACCCATAACGTTAGTTGGGTTTACTGCCTTGTCTGAAGATATCAGCACAAACCGTGATACACCGTATTTATCTGCGGCTGTAGCCACATTAAAAGTACCACAGACATTGTTCTTTACAGCTTCTTCCGGCGAATATTCCATCAGTGGCACATGCTTGTGTGCTGCGGCATGAAACACCACTTGCGGCCGATACCGCTCAAATATCACGTCGATTTTCTTCGAGTCTCGGACCGACGCCACCACAACTTCCATAGAAAGCTTATTGCCATATTCTCGCAAAAGTTCCTGCTGAACGTTGTAAATACTGTTTTCATATATGTCCAAAATAACTAATTTTTTTGGATTGTGAGACGCTATCTGACGGCACAACTCTGAGCCTATAGAGCCACCTCCGCCTGTCACCAAAACTACTTTATCTGTGAGTAGTTCTTCTGATAATTCACTAAGCTGCACTGTTTCTCTGCCCAGCAAATCTTCCACCCTAACGTCACGAATACGAGTACTCAGCTCGCCGCCATCACTCATGATTTGGCGCAAATCAGGCAGAATACGCAAATTACACTTTGTTTTTGAGCAATATTTTAGTATTTTCTGTCTATTTTCTTCTTCCAAAGATGGTATGGCTAAAATTATGGTTTCGATGCCACACTGCACGGCAAGCTCGGGTATATCTTTAGTTGCGCCCATTATTTGTATGCCCAACATATACTGGCCTTGCTTTTCCGGCGCGTCATCCACCACGCAAATGATATTCATCTCTTGGTCAGGGTTACGGTTTTGCTCATGAAGCAATGTTGCCGCCGCTTCACCTGCGCCTATTACCATCACTCTGCGTCTGCGTTTTCGTCCTGAGCGTTGCAAAGCTGTATTTCGATACATTCGATACGTGAGCCGAGAATAAAGTGTGACTGATGTGGCAAACATTGCCGAGAGGAAAAATACCGATAAAGGGATCTGGCGCTCGTTATAAAATATAATCATGCTACCTGTCACAAAGGCTGTTATAGCTATACCGCACGCCACCACCAAACGGAAAAACTCCACCACTTCAGCATACCGCCAAAGGCTGTTATATGTTCCCATCAGCGTAAATGTTATCTCAAAACAACATACAAAATAAAAACAACTGGCAACAAGCTGCGGAAAAAATAGCTCGGTTTGAATTCTGCCTTGTATCATGCTCCATGGCAAAACATACGCCAAAGTGATTACAATCACATCAAACGCTATCAGTATTTGTTTTCGATATTTACTAACACTACCAAGTATTAATTGCGACATGCCCTCACCTTGCTAAATTTATTTTGAAGTTTTCTTTTCTGCGTTTACTATATTTTCATTATACGGCGCAAAATCTATGTTACCTTGCGCCACATCCACGCCTGCAAGGGTAACCATAATCTCATCACCCATTTTCCAGGAGGCTTTCGACACAGGATCGGTAAGGCAGATGCCTTCAGTAAGTTCTAGGCGGTATTCTGACAAATTCGAAGAATGTATAAGCCCTTCCACTGTGTTTTCCAGCGACACATACACGCCAAACGGCACCACTGATGTTATGACACCTTTAAAGTTATCCCCAACAAACGGGCGCATATACTCTGCTTTGTATACATCATCACAACTGCGCTCGGCCTGCACTGCCGCCACCTCACGTTGTGAGGACTGCACCGAGGCAACCTCGGCAAAGTTTTTGTATTTTTTTGTCACCATATCGCTAGATAACCCACTTACCATATCCCCAAGTATTCTATGAATAGCAAGATCCGGATAGCGACGAATAGGCGAAGTGAAATGTGCATAGTCTGAAAGTCCCAGCCCGAAATGTCCTTTAGGTGTAGGTTCATACATGGCTTTTTGCATGCTACGAAGCACAGCGTTATGCACAGGTATTTCAATGTTGGTTCCACGTGTTCTTGACAGCAGTTCAGAAAGTTCCTTTTGGTTTGGAATCTCTTCTTTGAATTTAAACGGTACACCCAGTGCCGTCAATATCGATTTCAGCGTTTCCACTTTTTCGTAGCTTGGCTTTTCGTGCACACGATACACAAACGGTACATTACATCTGCGTGCCATGTGTGCCGCTGCGTTGTTTGCCATCAGCATGAACTCTTCTATCATTTTTTCCGAGTCACCGCGAGTGCGTTTTTTCACACCCACACACACGCCGTTTTCGTCCAAAACAAGCTTAGGCTCGTCTGTTTCAATTTCCATGTTGCCGCGTTCTTTACGTAGTATTGCCAGCTTTTCATACAGCTCGTGCATCACAGGCAGGCTTTTAATCACATCTATATACTTTTTCTGCAAACTCTCGTCTTTACTTCCGCCAAAAATCGCGTTTATCTCTTCGTACACACCTTTTACACGGCTACAAATAATAGTTTTAACAAACTTATAGTCTAAAAGATTGCCTTCGTTGTCTAATTCCATTATACATGAGAAAGCCAGCCTATCTTCTTGCGGGTTCAAACTGCACACGCCATTTGACAAACTTTTGGGTAGCATAGGCACCACGCTGTCGGCATAATACACCGATGTGCCTCTAGCTAGAGCTTCTTCGTCTAAATACGACTTTGGCCTCACATAATGAGACACATCCGCGATATGCACACTTAGCTCATACCCGCCTTTTGTCTTTTTCACACCAATAGCGTCATCTATGTCTTTCGTAGAGTCGGAATCAATGGTGAAAATAAGCTCTTTTCGCAAATCTTTACGAGTTTTGATTATTTCTTTTGTGATTTTCTCTTCCGATACAGTTTTTGCTTCCGCCTTCACTTTATCCGGAAAAGACTTGTGAATTCCGGACATGTACAAAATAGCCTTGGCACACTGTGCGGCCGCATCAGACGAGCCAAACCTTCTTGTCACGCCCACACGGATATCTCTGTGGCGAGCTCCACGCTGTAAAATTTGCCCGGCTGCTTTATCGCCTTCTTTCACCCCTGCTTCAGCATTACGTTTAATAAACAACGGGGTATTATGCGCGTTATCCGGCAAAATGGCAAGCCTACCATCTTCAAAAATCACTGTACCGACTACTAAATCGTTAGGATTTGTGATGCTGACAACTTCGCCTTCACGGCTGCCTGCTACCCTAGGGTGCGCCAATATAGCCACTTTCACCACATCGCCCGGCATAGCGCCACAAAGGCTGTGTCCCGGCACAAAAATATCTTCGCTGGCATCCAGCGGCGATACAAACCCAAACGAACGGCCCAGTTTTACCAACGTGCCGTCTACAAGTTCAGGCGAGCTTGTCACTAAAGAGTACATCCCTTTACTATGGCTAATTACGTTTTCTTTTACCAAAACCTTTAACAGTTTTGCCATTTTTTTACCATCTGCCGAGATTTTACCCTTCAGTTGCTTTACATTTTTAGGGCCTTTTTTCAGTTCCTTTAATATACCCCTCTTCAGCGACATAAAAAACCTCCTGTGGCAACGCCACCTTTTAGCCCGTACGAGTTTACTATACAAAGAAACCGCTACAAAATGCTATCTATGCGGTCTGTCACACTTTAGCGACATCATATCCCTTATAAAGGAGTTGCATAGCACGCATTCCATAGCGGCTTTAACTTTTACTATTATCCCAAAACACTAACAACATTAAGTAGCAGAATCAAAGCGAAAAAGCCAATACCACATACTTTTGTCATTTTGGAAAGACGAGCTTCTTTAGAACGTGCACGAGACTCACCCGACATCATGTCTGCACCTGTGATAACTCCTGACAGGCCCTGACCTTTGGAATCCTGCGCTAAAACGATAAAAACAATAACCAATGCGGCTAAAATAACAATAATGCCGACAACAATTTCTAAAATTGACATCTAAAATACTCCTTCAAACAAATTCTCATTATCGTGACAATTATATCACCTTTGAATTAAAAAAGCAACAAAAACTTCAAACTGGTATTTTTAGCCAAACCGATGTAAAACGAACCCGTTTTTTTTATTTAGCCAAAAGTCCTAAAGCTTCGTCAGTGCGTCTTTTAAGGCGGCAGCCTTACGGCACCGTACTTCCTTGCCTGTAGAACTTTGGGCGGTATAAAAAAATTCTTCTAACCTATTTTTAGTAAATTTTGTGTGAGACAAGGCAGACGAGTGCGCAATACTTTTTGTATTGCAAGTGAGGATAACGCAGTATCACGCATAAATTTACCAAAAATAGGCGGGTTCGGATCACATCGGGTTGGCTAGGGTTTATTCTTTGGCTTTATCGGCAGCTGTATCCACAATCTCGGTCAACTCTATTTGCTGCGCCACGTCGTCTGCACGTAGCAACGCACCCACTGCCGGCAAGCTGCGTACACGGAAACGATGTGGGTCACGCAGCTCATACCCTCTTCTTACCGCCGCAATCTTTTGGCTTTTCTTAAGCGTAATCACATTCACCCCGGCGGTACTCTTGGTGGTTTTTTGTGCAATCTGCGCTGTATTTACGAGTAGCAGTCTTCCTGCACTGCTTTCTATGCCTATCTCTTCTTCCTCGGCAAAGTTGCCTACCCAGGCAATCGGCGACTTTTCACTGTATGCGTTTATCAACTTTTTACGGTTTTGTTTTGTGGCATAACTGCTAAGAGGAATTTTTGCACCCTTGCCATTTTGGAACAAAAACAACATAAAACCTTTATAATCGTCTGTCAACACTAAGTGCACCGGCATCTCATCCTCGTCCATGTCAAGACGAGCCGGCAGGTAATCACCCATCACGCTGGCTTTGCTATCGGCAAAGTCTCCTATCCTGCCTTTGTATACTTGATACTTGTTTGTAAATATCAAAAACTCGGCAGTGTTGTGTGTTTCTTTTTTAAACACTACCACATCGCCTTCTTTTACCTTTTGCTCGCCGCTCATACGTAAAGAAGCAGGTGTGATTTTTTTGAAATAGCCTTCTTTTGTGAAAAATACCGTCACGGGATAATCCGCCAAGGTATCTTCCACCCAATCAACCTCGGTGTCTGCCACATCATACAAAATCTCACTTTTACGTGGAGCACCGTATTTTTTCTTCACATCACCAAGCTCTTTCATGATGATGTTACGCACTTTGGTACGGCTTTTCAGAGTAGCTTCCAAGTCTGATATTTCATCTTGTAGCGTAGATATTTCCTCGGTACGCTTTAAGATATATTCCCTATTCAGGTTACGCAAGCGAATTTCAGACACATATTCTGCTTGAATTTTATCAATTCCGAAGCCTATCATCAAGTTCGGGATAACTTCGCTGTCGGCCTCGGTCTCACGCACAATGCGAATAGCCTTGTCGATATCCAGCAAAATCGCTTGCAAGCCTTTCAAAAGGTGCATCCTCTTGCGTTTGCCTTCCAAGTCAAAACTCACTCTGCGCCGCACACACTCTACCCGAAATGCAATCCACTCGCTTAAAATTTCATGAATGCCCATCACGCGTGGGTTGCCGCCGACTAGAATATTGAAATTGGCCGAAAAGTTATCTTCAAGTGGTGTCAAGCGAAACAGCTTTACCATCAGTTTTTCTGCGTCTTGTCCACGTTTTAAGTCAAGTGTCAGGCGCAGCCCGTTTAAGTCTGTCTCGTCGCGCATATCGCTAATTTCTTTCACACGAGAGTCTTTTACGAGGTCTGCGATCTTATCCATGATAGCTTCCACTGTGGTGCTTGGCGGAATTTGTGTGATTTCAATACGGTTACCGTCTGCCTCATATTGCCATTTTGCCCGAACTTTTATGCTGCCTCGTCCGGTATTGTAAACATTATCGATATCGTTTTCACTATACAAAATAAGCCCGCCGCCACTGAAATCCGGCGCAGGAAGCGTACTTTTAATATCATGGTTTTCGTCCTTCATCAGCGCCACGGTGGTATCACACAGCTCGGCTAAATTGAAAGAACAAATATTCGAGGCCATGCCCACCGCAATGCCCAGTGTGTTATTCGCCAAAATGGCAGGAAATGTAACCGGAAGAAGGGTTGGCTCGTTTGTGGTAGCGTCATAGTTCGGCACAAAATCCACTGTTTCTTTTTCTATGTCACGAAACAGCTCTTCGCACACTTTTTCCAACTTTGCCTCGGTATACCTGTGAGCCGCATATGCCATATCACGGCTATACGCCTTGCCAAAGTTACCTTTCGAGTCCACATAAGGCACCAATAAACTTTCGTTGCTACGTGCCATACGTACCATGGTTTCATATATAGCGCCGTCGCCGTGCGGGTTTAGATGCATAGTAGCACCCACGATGTTTGCACTTTTTGTTCTGGCGCCTTTCATAAGGCCCATATCATACATGGTGTACAGTAGCTTTCTATGGGCAGGTTTAAACCCATCGATTTCCGGCAGTGCACGTGACACAATAACGCTCATTGCATACGGCATATAGTTTTCTTCCAGTGTTTGTGTCACACCGGTTTCCACCACAACGCCTGCGCCAGGTATCTCTACTTTATCGCCCAGTTGCGGCCTTTTTGGCCCTGCAGATTTAGTGTTTTTCTTTTTTGCAGCCAAATTGTGCTCTCCTCTTTTTTACGTAAGTTCGAAATATTTACGAAACATCCAGCTCGTCTAAATATTCATATCCATGCTCTGCAATATGCTGTTTGCGTCCGGCTAGGTTATCTCCAAGCAGTAGGTTGAACACATCCTCAGTCCGCTGAGGCTCCTCGGCAATCACCTTTACCAGCCTACGAGTTTCAGGATTCATGGTGGTAAGCCACATCATCTCGGGATCATTTTCACCAAGACCCTTACTGCGCTGCAAGCCCACCTTTGTATCCTTTGGTATTTTCGACATCACATCAGCTTTTTCCTGCTCGCTGTATGCAAAATATGTCTTTCCTTTTGCCTCTATTTCATAAAGTGGGGTCTCGGCAATATACACATATCCTTCCTTTATCAAGGTAGGCATCAATCGGTAAATCATGGTTAAAATCAGAGTGCGTATCTGAAAGCCGTCCACGTCGGCGTCGGTACAGATAATAACCTTGTTCCAGCGCAGTGAGTTAATATCAAACGTGGCTAAATCTTTGCGGTTTTTTCCGCCCATTTCTACACCACAACCCAGCACTTTCACAAGATCGGTTATAATTTCGCTTTTGAAAATCTTGTTATAGTCAGCCTTTAGGCAGTTTAGTATTTTACCACGCACCGGCATTATCGCCTGATATTCAGCATCACGGCTGGTTTTCACAGCGCCCAGCGCCGAGTCACCCTCCACTATATATATCTCCCTAACAGCGGGGTCTTTACTGCGGCAATCCACAAACTTTTGCACACGGTTTGCGATATCCATTTGGGTTGAAATAGTTTTTTTCAGGCTCTGGCGTGTTTTTTCGGCATGTTCACGGCTTTGCTTATTCACCAAAATCTGTTGTGCAATTTTCGTCGCTTCTTCGGGATTTTCAATAAAATAAACTTCTAAATTTTGCTTTAAAAATTCCGTCATTGCCTGGGCAATAAAGCGGTTTGTTATGGCTTTCTTTGTCTGGTTTTCGTAGCTTGTCACGGTAGAAAACGATGACGAAATATACACAAGGCAGTCCTGCACATCGGTAAACGTGATGCGGCTTTCATCTTTTTTATACAGGCCTTTTTGGCGGATAAACGCATCTACCTGGTTCACAAAAGCCGTTTTCACTGCACGTTCTGGGCTGCCGCCATGCTCAAGAAAACTGGAATTGTGATAATACTCCAGCATCTGCACCTTGTTTGAAAAGCAAAAAGACGCATGCATCAGCACTTTATATTCAGGGCGATCTTCCCTATCTTTACCCACGGCACTGCCCACAATTGACTGTATGGCAGAAAAAGCATCTTTATCCACCACTTCTGTCACATAATCTGTGATGCCGTTTTCGTAATAAAACTCTGTTTCTCTTTCAGCTTCTTCTGCGCTTTCATCTATGAAAACAAAATGCACGCCTGCGTTAACAACAGCTTGTTTTTTCAACACATCTACAAAATATTCCCGTGGTACGTTAATATCCGTAAACACATCAAGATCCGGCATCCAGTGAATCAATGTGCCTGTGCGTTTAAATCGGGTTTCTTGGCTGTTTAGCCCACCTACATTTTCGCCTTTTTCAAACGTCAAAAAATAATGTTTTCCGTCACGCCACACATCGGCTTTCATCCATTTACTGGCGTATTGTGTCGCGGTCAATCCAAGGCCGTTAAGGCCCAAAGAATAGTCGTATCCCTCGCCACCGGCGTTGTACTTGCCGCCGGCATACAGCTCGGTAAACACCAGCTCCCAGTTATATCTTTCTTCTTTATTGTTGTAGTCCACCGGAAGGCCACGCCCAAAATCTTCTACCGAAATGCTACCGTCTTTGTGTTTTGTCATGATGATTTTATTGCCAAACCCGCCACGTGCTTCGTCTATTGAGTTTGATAAAATCTCAAAAATCGCATGTTCACACCCTTGCAAACCATCCGAGCCAAAAATAACACCGGGACGTTTTCGTACCCTTTCGGCGCCTTTTAAGGCTGTGATGCTCTCATTATCATAAGCGTTCGATTTTTTAGGCTGTTTTGCCATAACCCAGTTTTCCCTCTCTATTGCGTTTCATCTTGAGGCGCTTTTGTTTCGTCTTGCGATGTTTTTGCTTCTTCAGCAATTACATCATTTTCGGCGCCCATATCATCCACTTTAGGTTGTTCAGTATCTGCCTGTGATGCGCCGATTTCCTCGGTATCTACCTCTTCTTTTGGTTCTTCTGCCTTTTTAGGCAGTGGTGGCAACTCCTTGCCATCCATCAAAAGGCGGAACTCGTCCCCTGATACTTTCTCACGTTCCAAAAGTGCTTTCGACACTACATGCAGTTGTTCCATATGCTTTTGTAAAAGATCTTCCGCCACTACAAACGCATCGTCCATTATACGACGCACTTCTTTATCAATTTGCCCTGCCACCTTTTCAGAATAGCTTTTTGTATGACCATAATCTCTTCCTAGGAATGTCTCTCCCGGATCGCTATCATACACCACCGGGCCCAGCTCTTCAGAAAATCCATACTGCGTCACCATAGCTCTTGCGATGCGTGTGGAGCGTTTTAGGTCATCCGATGCACCTGTCGATATATCTTCAAGCACTAATTTTTCCGCTACACGACCGCCCAGCATAGACACTATACGCTCTTGCATCTGTGTTTTTGTCTGTGTTCCGGTGTCTTCGGTAGGCCTATACATGGTAAATCCACCCGCAGGACCATGCGGAATAATGGTAATTTGATGCACAGGATCGCTGGTTTCGCAATAATATGCAGTAATAGCATGGC
>CAYJIG010000036.1:0-20416 GCA_964370165.1 uncultured Oscillospiraceae bacterium | reverse complement strand
TGGTAACTTTTTCGTCTGTTTGCAGTTGCAGCAGGTTTATTATGTTTGTGCCTTTACTGGTACGGCTACCTTCATACACCTGATAGCCTTTCAGCTGATATGCCCTGCCCTGATCGGTGGTAAAGAATATCGCGTCGTGAGACGAGCCAACAAAAAGCTCTTCCACAAAATCTTCGTCTTTATGGCTAAGCGCTGTTACCCCTCTGCCACCTCTTTTTTGGCTGTGATATTCGGTGGCGGCAATGCGTTTTATGTATCCTGCATGTGTCAAAGTAAACACACACTGCTCTTCCGGGATAAGGTCTTCAATATCAACTTCGCCGCTAACCGAAGCAATTTCTGTGCGTCTTTCATCACCAAACTTTTCTTGCAACACTAAAAGCTCGTCTTTTACAATAGCTAAAAGTTTGATGTCACTGCTTAAGATATCTTCCCAGTTTTGAATTTTAGACATAAGCTCGTCAAATTCGTTTTGGATTTTTTCTATTTCAAGCCCAGCTAAACGACCCAACTGGAACGCCACAATGGCCGAAGCTTGTGCGTCATCAAAATCAAACTTTTCTATAATGGCACGTTTTGCGTCAGAAGATCCGCCTTTTGTGGCACGAATTGTGGCAATAATCTCATCCACAATATCAATAGCACGACGAAGCCCTTCCAAAATATGTGCTCTATCTTTCGCCTTTTTCAGGTCATACTCAGTTCTGCGACGAACTACCAACACCTGATGGTCTACATAGCAACCCAGCATATCTTTAAGGCTCATCACACGTGGCTGACCACCGTCCAGTGCCAACATGATAACGCCTATAGAGTCTTGCAGTTGCGTCATGTGATAAATTTGGTTCAGTATCACCTGCGGGTTTGCATCTCTGCGCACTTCCACCACAATACGCATACCTTTGCGTGAGCTTTCGTCATTGATGTCGGTGATGCCTTCGATGCGTTTTTCTTTCACCATACGGTCAATGTCTTGCAAAAGCTTCGACTTATTTACCATATACGGAATTTCAGTGATAAGAATATGGAAACGTCCGTTTTTTTGTTCTTCGATTTCGGCACGGCCACGTAAAACAACCTTGCCTCTACCGGTAGCGTATGCAGCACGAATACCGCTTCTTCCCATTATTATGCCGCCTGTGGGAAAGTCCGGCCCGCTAATATGTTCCATCAGCTCCGGTAATTCGATGTTTGGGTTATCAATCAGCGCTACCGCACCACTAATCACTTCACACAAGTTATGTGGTGGTATATTTGTGGCCATACCCACCGCAATGCCCGTGCTACCGTTTACAAGCAGATTTGGATATCTTGACGGAAGCACGCTGGGTTCTTGCTTGCTTTCATCAAAGTTTGGAACAAAAGTTACTGTTTCTTTGTCAAGATCGGTCATCATGGTCATGGCCATCTTGCTTATACGTGCCTCGGTATAACGATAAGCAGCAGGCGGATCACCATCCACGCTACCAAAGTTACCCTGACCATCCACCATTGGATAACGCAAGCTAAAGTCTTGAGCTAAACGCACCATGGCATCATATACAGACGCATCACCGTGCGGATGATAACTACCCAGCACCGAACCCACCGTGTCGGCACTTTTACGATAAGGATGTGATGGGTCGTTACCACGCTCATACATGGTATACAAAATTCTTCTGTGTACCGGCTTTAGACCGTCGCGCACATCAGGCAATGCACGAGACACAATAACGCTCATTGAATAATCAAGAAAAGAGTCTTTCATTTCTTTTTCAATGTCGCGTACAATCAGCGTCGAATTTGGATATTCTTCACTTACAAATTTTCTATCTTGTTCCACATTAACCCTCTTTTTTCCGTTTGATTAGCTGCGGCTTTTAATTATGTTTATTGAATTCACAAAATAAACCGGCCAATATGTATTTTAATATGTTTATACGTCTAAGTTTTTTACATATTTTGCGTTTTGTTCAATGAACTCTCTGCGTGGTTCCACTTTGTCGCCCATCAAAATAGTGAATGTTTCGTCTGCTTTTTCGGCGTCGTCTATGCTTATCTGCACATACATACGGTTTTCCGGGTTCATTGTGGTTTCCCACAATTGTTCGGCATTCATCTCGCCCAGACCTTTAAACCTTGAAATGCGTGGCTCGCTCATCTCGGTACTAAGGCTTGCCATTTCTGCATCGGTATATGCATACCTTACGTCTTTACCTTTTTGCAGTTTATACAATGGCGGCTGTGCCACATATACATATCCGCCATCTACAAGCGGTCGCATAAACCTGAAAAAGAATGTCAGTAGCAATGTACAAATATGGCTACCGTCCACGTCGGCGTCAGACATGATGAAAACTTTATGGTATCGTAGTTTGCTCAAGTCCATCTCGTCGCCTATGCCACATCCCAGTGCTGTCACCATCGGCATCAGTTTTTCGTTGCCATATACTTTGTCAAGACGTGCTTTTTCAACGTTCAGCATCTTACCCCACAGTGGTAATATCGCCTGAATGTTAGAGTCTCTGCCTTGTTTTGCTGTACCGCCCGCAGAATCACCCTCGACGATGTATAGTTCAGTTTTGGATGGGTCTCGCTCGCGACAGTCGGTAAGCTTGCCCGGCATACGACTGTTTTCCATAACAGTTTTTCTGCGTACCAGCTCGCGTGCTTTTTTTGCTGCTTCACGAGCTCTTGCCGCCGAAAGCGCTTTTTCGTATATCACTTTAGCGCAAGCGGGATTTTCCTCAAAATATTCTCTCAGCTTTTCATAAATCATGGATTCAACAAGGCCTCTCATCTCGGTGTTTCCGAGTTTTGCCTTGGTTTGACCTTCAAACTGTGCCTCTGTAAGTTTCACGCTAATAATTGCAGTCATGCCTTCACGAACATCGTTACCCAAAAGGTTTTCATCTTTTTCTTTTATAAAGCCTTTTTTACGGCCAAAGTCGTTAAAAGCACGTGTCATTGCGGTTTTAAAGCCTTGCTCATGTGTTCCACCATCAGGTGTATGGATATTATTTGCAAAGCTTAAAAGTAGTTCATTATAACTATCGTTATATTGAAGGGCCACCTCTGCGCAGGTATCGTTTTCTTCCACTGAAAAGTATATCACGTTTTCATGTAGCACAGTTTGGCTACGTTTTTTATGTATATGCTCTACAAACTGGCGGATGCCACCCTCGTATATCATACTTTTTGTTGTTTCCATGCCCATGCGTTCATCTGTCAGGGTAATACGCACACCTGCGTTTAAAAACGCTTGTTCACGCAACCTATTTAGCAAAATATCATACTCATACTCCGTGGTTTCAAACACTTCAGGATCGGCTTTCCAGCGTATCACTGTGCCTCTTTTTTCGGTATCGCCTTTCACCACAAGCGGGGCATCTTCTGCACCACGCTGAAATTTTTGATAGTGTATTTTACCCTCGGTGTGTACTTCCACTTCCAGCCACTCGGAAAGTGCATTTACCACTGACGAGCCCACGCCGTGAAGACCACCGGCAACTTTATATCCGGAGTTATCTCCGCCAAACTTACCACCGGCATGAAGTACCGTTAAAACAACGGTTACCGCAGGTATGCCCAATTTTGGCTGAATACCAACAGGAATACCACGGCCGTTATCAATAACTTCCATGGTACCGTCTTTTTTTATAGTTACTTCTATATGGTCGCAATATCCTGCCAGTGCTTCGTCTATAGCATTGTCTACAATCTCATATACCAGATGATGTAAACCTCTTGGTCCTGTGCTACCAATATACATGCCGGGCCTTTTTCTTACTGCCTCAAGACCCTCCAGAACCTGAATCTGATCACCACTATATTCCATTACATCATCTTTCTCTGCCATTATTTTTCCTCTCTTTTGTGCTTTGTAACTTTGTTTAAGATATCTCGGTGTCTAGTCTTTTTCGTAGTGTCGATGTACTCATTTGGCTTATATATACTTTTATACTGCCTTTTTCTTTTGCCACACAAAAACTTTTTGGTAGCTCATAGCTTACATATACTACTTTTTTTTCTTTTTCGGCAGTTTTCAAGAAATCTCTGGTTTTGGCTGAAACCGTACTGTTATCAAGGTCAAACAATCCCACAATATCATCGGTTTTAACCAGCACGTCACCACCTAAATGAAGATACATTTTTTCTCCTAGTTTTCTTTAAGCTTTCCGTTATGAATATATACAAGTTTGCCGGCTGTTTTTTCAAATACTGACGCATCACAGCAACTTATAAAGCTTTGTTTTCCTTCTACTTTGCTTAAAAGATATTCTTTTCGTCCTTCGTCTAGCTCACTCAGTACATCATCAAGAAGTAACACAGGATGCTGACCCGATATATCTTTAGCAAGTTCCGCTTCGGCTAATTTTAAAGCAAGTACACAACTACGCTGCTGTCCTTGACTTCCAAAAATACGAGCTTTTTTGTCATTCAAGGACACTTCAAAATCTTCACGTTGTGGACCTTTTGTGCTATATCCTGTTTTTATATCTCTTTCTCGTGCATGATATAAAACATCTTGAAGTGTTCCTAAATCTGCTCCGGCTAAAAAATTAACATTAAGTTTTTCTGCATCGCTAGAAAGCTCTTTATAAAACATTTGTGCTTTTTTCGCAATATTTTCGACCCATTCTTTGCGACGTTTTGTTATTTCTTCTCCTGACTGTGCCAGCTCAATATCAAAAACATCTAATTGAGTATCTGCATCATATATTGAATAATACCGCCTAAGTAAAGCATTTTTTTGGGTTAATGCTCTTGTAAATCTTCTTAAAACGGTAATATAACTTGGATAAAGCTGACAAAGTGCCGCGTCTATAAATTTTCTACGACCGTCCGGACCACTTTTAACAAGGCTTAAATGATTTGGCTCAAACACAACCGCTGTAAAAACACCTGCTATGTTTGTTGCTCTTCCATAGTCTACGCCGTTTATTTTAGCGTATCGTCCTTTTCGGCCTTCTTTGCCACCCTCAACAACTATTGAAATATCATTTTCTTTTTTATCAGAAAGTGTTTTTCCTATTATTCGGCTTAATTCTTTATCTTGCTTTATAAGATCTATGTCTTTACTTGTCCTAAAGCTTTTACTTCCTGTAAGTAAAAATATAGACTCAATAAGATTTGTTTTTCCCTGGCCATTAAGCCCGGCAATAACAGTAAGACCATCATCCGGTACAAAACAGGCACTTTCAATATTGCGATAATTTTCTATCTGCAACTGTTTAAGTTTCACCTGTTTCTCCCCATTACACTTTTCTTAAAATTATAATTATTTATCTGTAACTACAAAGCAAATATTTTCTTCTTTTATAGATATCATATCTCCGCTACGGAGTTTTTTACCTCGCATCGTACATATTTCATCATTTACTTTTACATTTTCATCTTGGATAAAAAACTTAGCTTCTCCACCAGTGTCACAAACACCAACCAGCTTTAATAAAGAATCAAGCTTTATGTATTCAGTATGAATCAAAACTTTTTCCTGTTTCACATTTTTTCCTTTTTGATAATTTTTAAAATATTAGTCGTTTTTAAAACGAACAGGAAGAACAAGGAATAAAAATTCATCGCCATTTTCAGGCATAACTTTTACAGGAGATAAAGGGCCTGAAAGCTCTATAATTACACGCTCACAACTACAATTTCGCAGTGCATCCAATAAATAGCGATAATTAAAGCCTATTTCTACTTTTTCTCCTTCTATCTCTGCATCCACTACATCACTTACTCTACCAAGCGGTGTTTGACATCTTATTTCTATATCATCACCAAAAGTTATCCTTAATGGATTTTTTAATCTTTCGGTAATAATAACACTACATCTTTCAATAGATTTTTCAAGTGTAGCCACATCTACAGCAACTTTTGTTTTATATCCTTGAGGAATTACTGTTTTATAATTAATAAATTCGCCTTCTATCAAACGTGTGGTTACTGTATAGTTTCCACCCGAAAAAACAGCATATCTTTTATTTGCATCCATTCTGATAAGTTCGCCACAATCACCCATTAATCTAGAAACTTCTGTAGCTGCTTTTGAAGGAACAACTATTGAAATTTCTTTATTTGTAATAACAGGATGTCTTGTAATGGCCGAACGGAATCCATCCAAAGCTACCATTGTAACTTCATTTTCTTCTACATCAAAAAGAACACCTGTATGAGCAGGTTTTTTATCATCATTTGAAACAGCATATATAGTCATGCTTATCATATCTGCAATTTCAGCAGCATCCATATCAAATACAAAATCAGCACCAGGAGTAGGAAGCTCTGGATAATCTGCTGCATTCATTCCCATCAAGTCATATTTAGTGATGCCACCTTTTATGTAAGTGCTCATATTATCGTCACTTTCAAAAGTGACTTCTTCAGAAGAAAGGCTGCGAAGCATATCACCAAATAATTTAGCTGTTAAAACTATCTCACCTGGTTGTTCTACATTTGCTTCAACACTGGTTGTTATAGCCATCTCTAAGTCATATCCTGTTAGCTCAAGTTTAAAACCATCCGCTTTAAGTAAAATGCCTTGAAGAACAGGAACAGCACTTGAAGCAGTTACTGCACGAGAAACACCTTGAACTGCGTCTGAAATACTTTTCACATTACAGGTAAATTTCATTATGCACCTCTTTACTTTATTTAAAAAACCTAAAAAACAAAAGAAACCATTTATTAATATAGTAGTAGTAGTAGGGACTGTTAATATGTTGAAAAGAATAAAAAAGCATTTACCAATACAAAATATTGGTGTTTTTAAAAACTAAGTTAAAGTTTAAAATTTTGTTAAAAAGAAAAAAAGAAAAAGTTAAAACTAAAAGAAATAAAAAGTTATTGTTAAATACTAATAAAAATGTTGAAAACTTTATTTTTACCACAAAAAATAAAATATTTAGCTACGTACATTTTTTATTATGTCTTCTACATGTTCTCTTAAAGTAGTGTCATTTTCAATACGTTCTACTATAACATTACAAGAATAAACAACAGTAGAATGATCACGTCCTCCAAACTCTTTACCTATTTCTTCAGTAGAAATTCCGGTTATTTCTCGTATACAGTGCATAGCCACCATACGAGCTGTGGAAATATTAGAGTTGCGCTTACGGCTGCGAATATCTTCAGGAGATACATTGTAAGTACGAGCTACTTCACTTGTTATTTTTTCTATAGTAACAGGTAAAGGCTGGGTTTCATTAAGAATGTCTTTAATAGCATTTTGGGCTGCACCTATTACAGGATGAATGCCTTCTAAAAGATAATATGCATTAAGTTTTTTAACAGCGCCTTCCAATTGTCTAATATTATTTTTTAAATGATTTGCAATAAATTCTGCTACATCATCAGGTATATCAAGATTTAAAAGAGATGCCTTTCTTCTGATAATAGCAACACGTGTTTCAAAATCAGGTGGTTGAATATCAGCAATAAGGCCCCATTCGAATCTTGTACGAAGCCTTTCGTCTAAGCTTTTTATTTCATTTGGTGGCCTATCTGACGCCAGAACAATTTGTTTACCTTCATTGTAAAGAGTATTGAAAGTATGGAAAAATTCTTCTTGTGTACGTTCTTTACCGCCTATAAATTGAACATCATCGACTAATAAAACATCGGATGTGCGATATTTATCATGAAATTCATTCATTCTTTTTTCTTGAATAGCAGTTATTATTTCGTTTGTAAATCTGTCACCGTCTACATAAGAAATTTTAAAATCAGGATGGTTTATACCTATTTCATACTGTATAGCATATAAAAGATGTGTTTTACCAAGACCGGAAGCACCATATATAAAAAGAGGATTCCAGCTTTGTGAAGGTTTAGATGCAACACTTTGAGCGGCAGCATGAGCAAATTTATTTGTTTGACCTACAATAAAATTATCAAAAGTATAATCATAATTTCCGCCGGCAAGAGGAGTTGTTTGAGATTGTATTTCCTCTTCTACTATCAATTCTATTTCAATTTCAAAGCCTAGTAACTTTTTGAAAGATTCTTTTATCATATCAAGATAACGTTCTTTTAAAACGCCTTTTACAAAATCACTGCGCACAGAAATTTTTGCTACATTACTTTCAAAAGATATAGGTGCAATATCTGCAAAAAATAAATCATAAGTAGCAGGCGCTACTTCTTCTTTGCAAAACTCTTTTACCTTATCAAAAATCTTCTCATATTCACCCAGCATATATACACCCACTTGCTAAAAAATATATTTTAATATAAAATAAAAAAAGAATGTGTTTAATACAAAAAAAAGCAGGAAAAAAGCCCTGAAATTTTTGTACATATTCTGTTATAATTGTAGCACAAAATCGCTTCTAAGACAAGATAATTGTGCCATTTTCTCACTAGCTGAAAAGTGATTAGAATAATGTGCTTATATAATGCAATCAATATTGAAAAAAATATATTTTGATAAAGTAAAAATATATAGTTGACAAGTAGAACAACTTTCTTGTATAATATAGTTCGTGTCATTATTATAAAGCTAATAATGAAAACATAAGTATGTGAGCCAAACTCCAATAGGAGTTCAAATACGGAGGGATTTATTATGAAGAGAACTTTTCAACCAAAAAAGCGTCAGCGTAACCGTGAGCACGGTTTTATGAAACGCATGAGCACTCGTAGCGGTCGTAAACTTTTAAAGGCACGTCGTCGTAAAGGTCGTGCAAAACTGACAAATACCTAAAAGTTGCGAGTAAAAACCTACTCCCACATCGCAGGGAGCCCACGTATTTATTTACGGGGGCTCTTTTCTTTATTGTGATGAATTTGTGTAAGAAAAAATTAAAGGTACATTATATGGAATTTAATTCTATTGTTCGTAACCAAGATTTTGTACGTGCCTATAAGCGCGGAAAATCTTTTGTTCATCCTCATGTGGTTCTTTATGTGAACAAAAACAGGAAACAAGGAACTAGAATAGGAATAACAGCCAGCAAAAAAATAGGAAATGCAGTTACCAGAAACAGAGCACGTCGTGTTATTCGTCATGCAATAGTCATGGCCTCTCTTCAAAATGTGGGAAATCAAGATTTAGTGTTTGTGGCACGAGGGCAGACACCACATCAAAAAAGCACAAAATTAGCAGTTACTTTGCAGATTTTGTTTAAAAAAGCAGGATTGTCTTTTAAAAAAATAAGCAAAGAATAGTTTTTGCGGGTGTGGTAAAATGAAAAAAATCTTATTAGGCTTGATACGTGGATATAAAAAATATCTTTCCCCTCACTTGGGAAACAATTGCCGGTTTAGTCCAACTTGTTCGGAATATGCCATGATAGCCATTGAATCTCATGGTGTAGTAAAAGGTATGATTTTATCCACATGGAGAATACTTAGGTGTAATCCGTTTGGTAAGGTTGGGTATGATCCGGTGCCGGAAAAAAATAAGTGGAAAAATTCTATGCGTGATTTACGTAAAGAATAAAACTTGATATACAAAATAAAAAGCCATATTAGTGGCAGAAGGATGGGTTCATGTTTGATATGTTTCAAATTTTAGCTACACCGCTGGGTATAGCAATGAATTGGTTGTATGGGCTAATTCAAAACTATGGTATTACAATTATTGTATTTACATTTATTATCAGAGTTTTAATGTTCCCGCTCAACCTAAAGCAACAAAAAAGCACAGCTAAAATGTCGGCCTATAACCCGATGATAATGGAAATCAGGAAGAAATGGGCAAACGATAAAAACCGCCAAAACGCAGAAATCCAAAAGTTCTATGAAGAAAATAATGTGAAAATGAGTGCAGGATGTTTACCAATGGCGGTAAATATGCTGGTTTTGTTTGGTATTATTGCTGTTATTCAATCACCACTCAATTTTATTTTAAGTGTACCCGAAGCAGAAATAAACAATGGTGTTGCTATTGTTCAGCAATATTCACCTGAAAGTGAGATAGGCTATGCGGACAGCGTAAACACACGTCAAGCAGAGCTGATTTCGCAAATAAGAGAAAATCCACAAATGTTTGTAACCGGCGCAGAAGTTCCGGTTGTAGAAGGCGAAACATACATTTTGGATGAGGGTGAAATTTTCCAAAATAACCAAATCATAGATGAAAATGGAAATGTGGAACATGAACAAGCAGAAATGCAGTTTGTTTCCATGAGCGAGGAGTCAATAGAAAAAGTAACATCATTCAACTTTGACTTTTTTGGCTTAAACTTATCTTTAGCACCTCAATGGGAATTCAACCGTTATTTGATAATGCCTATTTTATCAGTAATTTTGCAAATTCTTTCTCAGGTAATAATCATGAAAGCATCCCCGAATATGCAGCAAACTGCAGGCACAATGTGGATGATGACTATCATGCTGACACTGATGTTTGGTTTCTATGCGTTTAGTGTTCCCGTTGGATTCTCGTTGTATTACTCCACATCTTCTGTAACGATGACATTACAACAATTGGTGTTGCGAAAAGTTTATAATCCTGACAAAATCCGTGAACAAGTAATTGCTGAAATCGAAGAGCGTAAAGCTGCTAAAAAAGCTAAAAAGCAAGTAGATATTATAAACGAAAAAGGCGAGAAGGAAACAAAAGATGTATCAGAGGCAGAACTGAATAAACTGCGTTTGCAAAAAGCTCGTGAACAAGATGAACAAAAATATGGCCCAGACGTATCGCCAAAAGATAAATCTTCCGACAAAGCTATATCAGAGTCTAAAGAAGAAGTAGAAGAAACAAAAGAATAAAAGGAATATATTAAGGAGGTGTTGGTATAATGCGTGAAGTAATTGTTACCGGGAAAACTGTGGATGAAGCAACGGAAAAAGGATATCTGCAGCTTGGCCTTAGCAGAGATGAAGTAAGTGTTGAAATTTTAGAGATGCCACAAAGAAAATGGTTTAAAATTTTGCCGGCAAAAGTAAAAGTATCAGCAAATGATCAACAAGCAGCAGAGCCCGCAAAAGAAGCACCCGAGAATATTAAAAAAGAGAAGCCGGCTAAAAAACCGCAAAAGTCAAAACCGGCCGCAGTAGAATCAGAAAAGTTGTTGCCGGAAGAGCCGGAAGTAATGATAAACTTACAAGAAGACTCAAGAGCAAACGCGGCCGCTGAATATTTGATGAGTATTTTGGGCGCGATGGGCGCAGAAGATGCAAAGATAGTTGCCGCAAAACAAGGTGATGCAACTTTACTAAAAGTCGAAGGTGACAGCATATCGCAAAAAATGGAAGTACGCGGCGATGTCATTCAGGCATTAAGTTATTTGATAGATAGGTCTGTTAATGCCGGAGTGGACAAAAAAGATAAAGATTATATACGTGTTCGTTTGGATGTAGCAGGATATCGTAATCGTAGAGAAAGCGAACTTATTGCACTTGCAAATCGCACCGGCGAAGAAGTTGTGCGCACAAAACGTAGCAGAACATTAGCGCCGATGAATCCGTATGAACGTTTGATTGTACACACGGCCATCAGCAAGATGGAAGGCGTGATAAGTGAATCTACCGGAACAGATGTAGAGCGTCGTGTGATTATAAAAAGCACAGCTCCGGATGCTGTTGACGGTGACGACTGGAGAGCACCTCGCCACGGTGGTGGCAGACAAGGCAGCCGCTCGGGAAATAGAGGTCGCAACAACTATGGAAAAGGCGGCGGTCGTGGAAATCGGAACGACAGAGGAAACCGTGGCGGCAATAAAAGTGGTGGAAACACACAAACACCAACCAGAGAATATGCAAACAAGCCACACAATCCGGATGCAGCACCTATTGTACCTAGCCGTAGAGAAGCTATTAAAGACGGAGAAGACATGCCGCTGTATGGAAAAATAGAAATATAAAGAAATAAATAATAACGTATCTACGAAAAATCGGAGTTTTCTTTCATAAAGAAGCTCCGGTTTTTCTCATGTAAAGGTAAACACTGAAAAAAGTATGAAAAGTGCACCTGAAAAACAACGAATTATAGTCGAAAAATCGACAGATAGTAGGTTGAAAAAATAGGAAAAAATAAGAAAACAGAGGATAATATAATCGTAAACCACCCAAAGGTCGTCAAGCGAAAAATAATCGTCGCACAAGGCAAAGAAATACAATGAAAATAAAGTATACTTTGCCAAAAATTGTTTGCTTGTGTTACAATAAAAGCATATTCTAAATTAGAAGGAACTATTAGCCTTTAAAAGTAATAGAAAGAGGAAATATGGAACAAGGTCAACATACTATTGCGGCTGTCGCAACTGCACCGGGCATGGGTGGTATAGCTGTTATACGTATTTCAGGCTCGGATGCGCACAAAATAGCAGAAAAAATATTTGTGCCGGTAAATAAACAAAAAAAAATAAGCGAACTACCCGGGTATGTGGCGGCGTTTGGTTATTTTGAAAATAATGATGGTAAAATTGATGAGGGTGTGGCCCTCAGCTTTCGTGAACCACATAGCTACACCGGTGAAGATGTGGTGGAATTATCGTGCCATGGCGGAACATCGGTGACAAGTCAAATATTATCCGAGGTAATCAAAGCCGGGGCAGTGCCTGCATCGGCGGGTGAGTTCACAAGACGGGCGGTATTAAACGGAAGGCTTAGCCTGACACAAGCCGAGGCCGTGATGGACATGATTTCCGCTACATCAAGGGTGGAAACTGCGCTTGCACGCAGCGGTATGGCGGGAAAACTGCAAGATGATTTACTACAGATGAAAAAACCATTGGTGGAACTGGCAGGTCATCTAACTGCGTGGACAGATTATCCTGAAGAGGATGTAGAGGAACTGACAGCAGAAAAGTTTGTGGACACGGTAACAATGGTGAAAAATAGACTGGACGAGCTGATTATACGCTCGCAGCAAGGCGCAGTTTTACAGCGTGGAGTGCAAACAGTAATTGCAGGAAGTCCAAATGTTGGGAAATCTACATTGTTCAACTTGCTGACAGGATATGAACATGCTATTGTTACTCCACTTGCCGGGACAACACGCGATGTGGTTCGCCAGCAGATACAGCTAGATGGAATAACATTGCAATTGGCAGACACGGCTGGCCTACATCAGACAGAAGATGTGGTTGAAAAAGAAGGAATAAAGCGTAGCTATGATGAAATAGATACTGCGGGATTAGTTATATTTGTTTTTGACAGCTCACAAAAATGGGATGAAAGCCAGAAGGCTTTAGCAGAAAAATGTAAAGGTCGCCCTGCTTTAGGGATTTTAAACAAAAGTGATTTAGGTGTTGTTTTAACAAAAGAGGAACTAAGCCCATTTTTTAGCGAAGTAATTACCATCAGTGCAAAAAGTGGTGATGAAGCTGTCGATAGCATAAAAAATTCGATAATGCGCATTTTAAAGCTGGAAAATATCGATACAGATAGTGCTATACTTGCAAATAATAGGCAGCTATCCACTGCAATTATAGCAAAAGAGGCTTTGGAAAATGCCGCAAAGACCATGCAAGACGGGTTCACTTTAGATGCAGCAGGTGTATTTTTGGATGATGCACTGCACGCAATAGCAGTTTTGAGTGGAGAAGAAATTTCTGAAACTATTTTAGAAGAGGTATTTTCTAAGTTTTGTGTAGGAAAATAGTTTGAATTATAAGAAAACAAAGGAAAATAGGATGAAAACATATCAAATGGCGGCGTATGATGTAGCAGTGATAGGTGGTGGGCATGCCGGCTTGGAAGCGGCTATTGCTGCGGCAAAATTAGGCGTGAAGGTGGCGCTTTTTACACTTAGCCTGGACGCCATAGGTAATTTGCCGTGCAATCCCAGCATAGGCGGAACGGCAAAAGGACATTTAGTACGTGAGATCGATGCTTTAGGCGGTCAGATGGGTTTGGCGGCCGACGCTACATTTCTGCAAAGTAGGATGCTTAACAAAGGAAAAGGTCCTGCGGTTCATAGTCTACGTGTGCAAACAGACAGGGCTAAGTATCATATGTATACAAAGAGTTTGCTGGAAAATACAGATAATTTACTAATCAAGCAAGCAGAAGTGACAGAAATTGTGGTAAAAGATGGTGCCGTTTCCGGGCTAAAAACAGCTTTTGGAGAATTTTATGAAACCAAGACAGTTATTTTAGCAACAGGCACCGCTCTAAGAGGAAAAATATATATAGGCGAAACAAACTACCCAAGTGGGCCCGACGGAACCATAGCCGCACAAGAATTATCGGCATCCCTGCAAGAACTTGGCTTGCCCATACGTCGGTTTAAAACAGGTACGCCGGCACGGGTGCATAGGCGATCCATCGACTTTTCACAGCTGGAAGCTCAGCCCGGAGATGAAGAAATTATCCCGTTTAGCTTTATGACTGAAGGGGTTTTGGAGAACAAGGTGCTTTGCCATATTGCATTCACCAACACAGAAACGCATAAGGTGATTTTAGATAATCTTCATCGCTCGCCGTTATATGGGGGAGACATTGAGGGAATCGGTCCACGTTACTGTCCATCGATAGAAGATAAAGTTGTGCGGTTTTCTGACAAGGAAAGGCACCAGATATTTGTAGAACCTTGCGGAATGGATACAGAAGAAATGTACTTGCAAGGAATGTCGTCGTCCTTGCCTATAGATGTACAAATGTCGATGTATCGCACAATTAAAGGTTTTGAAAATCTTGAAATGATGCGGCCGGCATATGCAATAGAGTATGACTGCATAGATCCTTCATGTTTGAGGCCAACGCTGGAGACAAAAAGTGTAAAGGGGCTATACGGCGCGGGACAATTTAACGGGACTTCAGGGTATGAGGAAGCGGCGGCGCAAGGTTTGGTAAGTGGAATTAACGCCGCGTGCTTTGTAAAAGGAAACAAGCCGGTGATTTTCTCGCGTGCACAAAGCTATATTGGAACACTGATAGATGATCTTGTAACAAAAGGTGTCAGTGACCCGTACCGTATGATGACAAGCCGTAGCGAATATCGCATGTATTTGCGCCAGGATAACGCAGATGAAAGGCTTACACCGCTGGGTAGAGAAGTGGGTTTGGTGGACGACAACCGCTGGGAAAAGTTTTTGTCTAGCAGTAACTTGAAGAAAGAAGAGCGATTGCGCCTAGAAAAAACACGTATTTCGCCGCAAATGGCAGAAGCACTGTTCAAAGAAAAAGGTATGGATACATTAAAAAGTGCGGCTTCGGCAGCAACGCTATTAAAAAGACCACAACTCAGTTATGAAGATATCACCACATTGATAGGAAGCCCGGTGGACACTGCGATGGCGCAACGCATAGAAACAGAAATAAAATACGAAGGATATATAAAACGTCAGCTGGATCAAATAAAACAAATGCAAAAACAGGAAAATAAAACAATACCTGCTGATTTTGAATATGAAAATTTAGCAGGACTTCGTCTAGAAGCACGAGAAAAGCTGGCAAAAATCAGACCATTAACAGTGGGGCAAGCATCCAGAATACCAGGTGTTTCGCCTAACGATATAGCACAAATGACACTAGCTTTAGCATTATTTCATAAAAATAACAACAAAAATGAAAACTGTTGAAAACTAAAGCGAGAATATAAATTCATAAAATAGTCTAATTGAGAAAGAGCAATTGATCGAAAAAGGAAAAATTAAAGCCGTGTATGGCACACAAAATGACATATATTCTTTCATAAAAAGCTTAAAAAGCATATAAAAGACTAGATATAGATACAAATTGCTTTAAATTTCCGAGAATGTAAAAATCATGAAAAATATGATAGGAAAAATGAAATGATAGACGTTAAGCGAATGGAAAATATGGCCAAAACGATTGAAAGTTGTTTGGATGCCAGGCAACTTGAACAACTTTATCAGTTTTCGGTGTTGCTTGTGGAATGGAACAAGAAAATTAACCTTACAGCCATCACAGATGCTGCCGGAATAGAAGAAAAGCATTTCTTGGACTGTTTACATGTGGCAAAGCTGATTGAAGACGGCGAGAGTGTTGTGGACGTAGGAAGCGGTGCTGGTTTTCCCGGCGTTGTGATTAAGATAGTAAAGCCTAAAAGTGAAATTACATTACTTGAACCAACGGGAAAAAGGGTGGCTTTTTTACAAGAGGTGTGTGAAAAGTTGGGTTTAGCAGGAATAGAAGTAGCAAAAGAGCGTGCCGAAGAAGCCGGACGAAAGCAATGGAGAGAGTCTTTCGACGTGGCAACGGCTCGTGCGGTGGCGTCTTTGCCGGTGTTGTGTGAGTATTGCCTGCCGCTTGTAAAAGTGAGTGGACGATTTATTGCTATGAAAGGCGGAGGCGAAGCGGTAAATGTGGCGCAAGTGGCCGCACACAAGGTAGGCGGAGAGATAAAAGATGTAGTAGAGTTCAGCTTGCCGAGCAACGACACAAGGCGCTTGATAACAATCGAGAAAGTTGGCCCCACGCCTGAGGTTTATCCACGGGCAGGTGGAGTTATTAAAAAAAGGCCGTTATAAATAGAAAACCTCGAAGTAAATAATGCATACCTGAGCGCTAAAAACCGGCATAAAATGTGTTACAAAAGCGATATAATGTTCCACGTGGAACATTATAAAAGAGCTAAAGGGTATCAAAAACAAAAAATTCAGAAGAGGATGGACTGTGATTTAGTCACCTGAATTGATGAAAACACAGACTCAAAAGCAAATCAATCGCCACAAAACAATCCGAAATATGATTTAAACAATAAAAACATTGAATTTTTACAAAAAATTAATGTTGAAAAATTTCAACAAGTGTAGAATAAAAAACCAGCAGAAAAATATAAATTAAAATAGACAATGCAGTAAAATGATGTGAAAAACATAAATCTTGGCAAAAAAACAAAATAGTTTTCAACAGGTTTTTCTGTTTCAACAATGTTCCACGTGGAACATTGTTGCTTTTTTTTGATTTCAATGCTTTTTTTAGAGGCTTTGGTATGCTATACTGAACAAGCACACAGTGTGTTTTGGCTACATAATCTTTACCATGTAAAGTTTGCATGAGCTTTGTACAAACAAAATTTTGCAAAAACAATACCGCTGTGGTGTGTCCTAGGATATTATGGTGCGCATGAGTTATCGTTAAAAGCGTAATTCGACTACACATAAACGATGAATGCGTGCAATAAACTATAGAACAATTATTGTGAAAGATTAGATGCTTTCACATAAACTAAAAAGCCACAAAGACAGTGCCTTGAAAGCTTGGGCTTATAAAGAGGCGCAAAAGAGGAGGATGAAAATGGCGGCGAAAGTGATTGCGATTGCAAATCAAAAAGGTGGTGTGGGCAAAACCACCACAACCGTAAACTTATCTTCGGCGGTTGCAGAAACAAATAAAAGGGTACTTTTGGTGGATTTAGACCCACAGGGAAACTCTACTTCAGCGTTTGGTTTGTCCAAGCGGCAGATAGAACACAGCGTATATGATGTTATTATTGGCGAGGGAAATGCAAAAGATATAATTGTGCACACAGACTATAAAGTGGATATCATCCCTTCGAACATACAACTTTCCGGCGCCGGAATTGAACTGGTAAGTATGCCCAGCAGAGAGGCACGTTTGAGAGAGGGTTTGGCGGGCGTGCTTGACGATTATGATTATGTATTTATCGACTGTCCGCCTGCGCTTGACTTGCTAACATTGAACGGGCTTTGCGCTTGCGACACGATTTTAGTGCCAATTCAGTGCGAATTTTTTGCGCTGGAGGGGTTGTCGGAGCTGATGGGAACCATTAGAAATGTCAAAAAAACCTTCAATCCATACATAGAAATTGAGGGAGTTTTGCTGACAATGTATGATGGTCGTTTGAACTTGACCCTTCAAGTGGTTCAGGAAGTGAAGAAGTTTTTCAACGAGAAAGTATATAAAAGCACTATACCAAGAAATGTGCGCTTGTCAGAGGCGCCAAGTTTCGGAGCACCGGTAAACTACTATGACCCCATTTCAAAAGGTGCGTCGGCGTACAGGGAATTGGCAGAAGAGTTTTTGAAAAACAATAAAAAGAGATAAGCGTATATTAAAGAAGATAAAGATGAAAAACAGGAAAGGAGCAAACAATTGGCAGCAAATAAAAAACGAGGCCTTGGTCGTGGACTGGACAGTTTGTTTGCAGATACGGGCTCCGGGATTCAAACAGAGGAAAACAGAAACGTAAGTTTTTTGCCACTGCATGATATAGAGCCGGACCGTCAGCAACCTAGGAAAGTTTTTGAAGACGGAGCATTGGTTGAACTGACAAAAAGTATAGAAGAACATGGCGTGTTGCAACCCATAATTGTTCGGCCAAACCCGGCAGGTGGATATCGCATCATAGCAGGAGAACGACGCTGGCGCTCGGCAAGGCAAGCCGGACTTAAAGATATTCCTGCACTGGTAAAAGAAGTGAGCGATGAACAGGCTATGGAGATAGCCTTGATAGAAAACCTGCAACGCGAAGATTTAGACCCGATTGAAGAGGCGATAGGATATAAGAACCTGATGGATCGCTGTGGGTATACCCAAGAAAAAGCTGCCGAGAGACTGGCGAAAAGCAGAAGCGCAGTTGCTAACAGTTTGCGGCTTCTGACGTTGCCTGAAGACGTAGTGCAGCTGTTGCAAGATGGTGTATTGTCTGCAGGCCACGCAAAAGCAATTTTGTCTATTGCAGATGCCGCACTACAAAGCGAGGCCGCGCATTTGATTGTGAAAGAAAAGATGAATGTGCGCAAAGCAGAAGTAGCCTGTAAAAAAATACAGCAAGCGCCAAAGCAAACACCGAGTAAAAAAACAAGGCCGGCTATTGCCGCCGAAGTGGAAATAAGTTTGCGAGATGTTTTAGGCACTGAAGTAAAAGTACAATATGAAAACGGAAAAGGAAGCTTGAATATTGGGTTTTACTCAGAAGATCAGTTGCGTGAATTTGCAAACTTGCTGGGAAATTATTCACAAGAAAAATAAATCGGATTGATTCATCATATTTAACGTGATGTAAAAAACATATAAATAAAACAACTATTTAGATCTTTAAAAAAATAAAAAAGTATGTGGAAGAGAAAAACGGAGGAAGAACATGCTAGATTTGAAATTGATTTGTACAAATCCCGAAATGGTGAAAGCAGGTATCAAAAAACGTAACTTAGATTTGGACAATGTGGTTGATGAAATTATTGCGCTGAATGAAAAGCGTAAAGTTTTGATTGGCGAAACAGAGACAATGAAAGCACGGCAAAATGCTGTGAGTAAAAATATTCCCGCCATGAAAAAAGCCGGTGAAGACACTACCGAAATCATGGCCGAGATGAAAGAATTATCGGAGAAAATCAAAGGGCAAGACGCAAAGTTGGCCGAGGTAGAATCGGCACAAAAAGAGGCCATGTATCAACTGCCAAACTTACCGGATGATGACGTGCCGGCAGGCGGCAAAGAAAGCAACACCGAGCTGCGTGTGTTCATGGATAAACCCACATTTGATTTTCCTATCAAAGATCACATGGATTTGTGTGAGAGCTTGGGCCTGGTGGACTATAAGCGTGGCGCAAAGCTGGGTGGAAACGGAAGCTGGATTTATCGTGGCGAAGGCGCCAGACTGGAATGGGCGCTACTAAACTTTTTCATCAGCGAGCATTTGGCAGACGGGTACGAGTTTTTGATACCGCCACACATGCTGAACTGGGAGTGTGGCTATGTGGCCGGCCAGTTCCCGAAATTCAGTGAAGACGTTTATCATGTAGGAAACCCGACCGGAGACGAAAAAAAGTTTTTGCTACCCACAGCCGAAACAGCACTGGTGAATGTGCACAGAGATGAGATACTAACGCCGGAAGAACTGCCACGTAAATATATTGCATATACCCCATGCTACAGACGTGAAGCAGGTAGCTATCGAAGTGAAGAGCGTGGTATGATTCGTGGCCATCAGTTCAACAAGGTAGAGATGGTTCAATACACAACAGCTGAAGGCAGCCAAGCTGCTTTCGAAGAAATGGTAGGAAAAGCAGAACGCCTGGTGCAAAAACTGAAACTACATTATCGTGCAAGCAAATTGGCGGCAGCGGACGTATCGGCATCAATGGCGCGCACGTTTGACATCGAGGTATGGATTCCATCCATGGAAATTTACAAAGAGGTATCCAGCGCTTCAAACGCAAGAGAATTCCAAAGCAGACGTGGTAACATAAGATACCGTGACGCAAGCGGCAAGCTGCAATTTGCACACACACTAAATGCGTCAGGCTTGGCCACATCACGCATCTTCCCTGCCCTGATAGAGCAATATCAGAATGCTGATGGTAGCGTTACTGTACCTGAAGTTTTGAGGCCATACATGGGCGGTACAGAAAAAATAGGATAAGAGAAAAGTGAAAAAATACATGCCGCAAAATATAGCGATAATACGAATATTTTGCGGCACACTTAAATAAAATTGAATTTTTTTTAAAAAAATCAAATTTTTTCAAAAAAACTGTTGACAAAATCGGATTTGTTTCGTATAATTGACTATGCTGTTCACAAAAACTATTTGTTTGGGCGGTAT
>CAYJIG010000035.1:0-20669 GCA_964370165.1 uncultured Oscillospiraceae bacterium | reverse complement strand
TGCGCCTTAAAAAAGAAATGCTGGGAAGCCAGTATCCGGTGCTGAAACTTGAAGAAGTGCTCCAGGCGCTATCAATTTCGGCGGTCACAGACGCAAAAGCAGAAAAGGCGCTTGAATGTCTGCCAAAACTGCGTGGGTGTGATGTGCATTGCTCAGACATCATCACACGTGGCGACGAAAGCACATTTTTGAAACTGGGCATCACCGTGACTTGCGAGCCACAATACCCGACAAAAGACTTGTTCTTTAGATAATAAATATATAGTGGAAAGAGGGAAAACACATTGAAACTGAATACAAACTATCAAAATCTATCAAAAAGCTACTTATTTGTTGATATTGCAAACCGCATATCGGCGCATACTAAAGCAAACCCTGACGCGGATATAATTCGTTTGGGAATAGGCGATGTAACCCGTCCACTGGCGGCGCCTGTGGTAAAAGCCATGGTGGATGCCAGCAAGGAAATGGGCGATGCTGCAACATTTCATGGGTATGGACCCGATACAGGATATCCTTTCTTGAAAGAAAAAATTGCAGGGTATTATGATGGGTTTGGAGTTTCCTTAGACTTGTCGGAAATTTTCATCTCGGACGGAGCAAAGAGTGACTGCGGTAACTTTGTAGATTTGTTTAGTGAGGATAATGTTGTGCTGGTACCGGATCCTGTGTACCCGGTTTATGTAGACACCAACGTGATGGCCGGCAGGAAAATCACTTATGTCAACGCCACAAAAGAAAATGACTTTTTGCCGGAGCCTCCATTTGGCCAGCATGCAGATTTAATTTATATTTGTAGCCCGAACAACCCCACAGGCGCCGCATATACTAAAACACAACTGGCCGAGTGGGTGCGCTATGCTAAAGAAAATGATGCGCTGATTTTGTTTGATGCAGCGTATGAAGTGTTTGTTACAGGCCAAGATGTTCCACATTCGATTTATGAAGTGGAAGGCGCGAAAGACTGCGCGGTGGAAATTTGCTCTTTCTCAAAAATTGCAGGTTTCACCGGTACACGCTGCGGATACACCATAGTACCGCAAGACATAAAACCTTCGGGACAAAGCCTAAACGCTATGTGGGCGCGTCGCCAGGCCAGCAAATATAACGAAACCTCATATATTATCCAAAAAGCTGCGGCAGAGGTGTTCACAGAAGAAGGCATTAAAGCCTGCTTTGAAAATGTGGAGTATTACAAAAATAACGCAAAAACCATCAGCGATGCGCTAAAAGAAGTGGGCATCTGGCACTCAGGTGGCACAAACAGCCCGTATATATGGATGCAATGCCCAAGCGGCATAGGCAGCTGGGACTTTTTTGATATATTACTTCAAAAAGGCGGTGTGGTAGGAACACCGGGCGCAGGCTTTGGAAATAACGGTGAGGGATATTTCCGCATGTCTGGGTTTGGCGATGCACAGCGCACAAAAGAAGCGGCACAGCGCCTAAAAGATGTGATAAAAAACTTGTAAAAACTTTTATATTCAGCATATGAAACTGCTATTTTTCTGGCTAGGGCTAGAAAAATAGCGGTTTTTATGTTTTGGGTAATATATACCTGTGACAAAATAAGAAAGATTTGTGAATTCGACAAGATAATGCTTGTGTAGTAGATATTTTATGATAAAATACTTAATAAGCTTAATTAATATGGTTAAATATTTGTATAGTTTTGTCGATAAACTGAAGATAGGAGAGAATAAATGAGTAGCGAGAAGATGTGGCCTAAAAAATATAAGCATGCCGCAAGGCTTTTAGACGAAATAGGAACTTTTCGAAAGGCCTGGGAAAATGTACAACCGCCGGCACCCTTCAAAAAAGGCGATATTATGCTACTGGGCATGATGCTGGAAAAGGAAAAAATGGGTGAGGGCCCATTGACGGCAAAAAAGCTAGCACAAATGCTAAAGCAAACCCCGCCGGGAATTTCACAGCGTATTAATGCGCTGGTAGATATGGGGATGATTAGCCGGCAGGCAGACGAAAATGATAGACGGGTGATGTTTATTTCGCTGACTGCAAAAGGCAGAAGCATAGCAGAAGACGCCTTAGAGCATATGCTCGAGCAACTGTCGAGAGCGCTCGATGTGATGGGAAAAGAAGACACAAAGCAGCTGCTTTCTTTGCTACACACTTTTAGCGATGCTATGCAAGAAGTGATTGAAAAAGGAGGAAATAGGAATTGATAAGATTATCACGATATATAAAAAAATATGTCGGCATTTTGATAGCGGCTATATGCTTTTTGCTTGTGCAAGCTGCGTTTGATCTTAACATGCCAAACATGATGAGCGATATTGTGGATGTGGGCATACAAAAAAGCGGCATAGAGGAAATTGCACCAAAGGCGATAAGCCAGCAGATGATGAGCTTCATGAATATTTTCATGGACGAGGAAGATTTTAATATTGTCTATGAGGCTTATACGCCGTATGAAGATTTATCGGCACAGCAAAAAGAAGAAATAGATGAAGATTTTCCTTATGCTAAAGACGACAGTGCATTGGTGCTGACAGCGGATGAAAGTGATTTAGCGGCTGTAGACACGGCGTTTGGGCGAGCAGGATATGCGCTTAGCGAGTTTATCCAAAGCGTCAGCACAGAGCAGGGTATGCCCGCACAAGAAACAGACGGCGCATCTGTTGAAATGAATATGGAAGATGTGGCCGCCATGATAGTGGGTGCAAATTTAAGCCAAGAAGCACTGGATGATGTAATAGCCAGCGCAAAAGAGGCGCCATCGATATTGACTGATGGCATAGCAGCTTCTATAAATAGAAGCATATATCTAAGCCTAGGTGCAGACCTTGAACAAATGCAGACAGAGTATATTTTACGCATTGGTGGCATCATGGTCTTGCTGGCTATCGGCAGTGTGGTTTGTTCCATAATAGTGGTATATTCTTTCTCACGTATTGGTAGCGGCGTTGCACGGGATATCCGTAGAGATATTTTTGCCAAAGTTAATGGATTTTCCAACGTAGAGATGGATAAGTTTTCAACATCGTCGCTTATAACACGTACCACAAACGATGTAAACCAGGTTCAAATGCTGTACACCATGGGCATGCGCTTGTTGTTTTATGCGCCCATCATGGCAACCGGTGGCATTATTATGGCCTTCAACAAAAGCCCAGGCATGAGCTGGATAATTGCTGTGGGTGTGATAATTTTACTCTTAATTATCGGAACACTGATTGTTGTGGTGCTACCTTATTTCAAAAAAATGCAAGCACTGATAGACCGTCTTAGCCAAGTGGCAAGGGAAAACTTGTCCGGAATCATGGTGGTGCGTGCGTTTTCAAACCAAAATTTCCAAGAAGAGAGGTTTGAAGAGGCCAACCAAAACCTGACAAAAAACAGCTTGTTTGTAGGCAAGGCTATGAATATTTTAATGCCGGCAATGATGCTGGTGATGAATGGTTTATCACTGTTTATTATTTGGCTGGGTGCCGACCAAGTGGCACAAAGCAGTATGCAAGTTGGCGATATCATGGCGTTTATGCAGTATGCCATGATGGTGGTAATGAATTTCTTGTTCATCGCTATTGTGTTTGTTATGGTGCCAAGGGCGTCTGTGTCGGCCGAGCGTATTGACAAAGTACTTCGCAGTGAAAACACCATTAGCGATCCTGAAAATCCGGTAACATTAGGCGAAGATGCAAAAGGTGTGGTAGAGTTTTGCGACGTGACATTCAGATATAGTGGCGCAGAAGAAGATGTGCTGTCGAATATATCATTTACTGCAAAACCCGGCCAAACAACAGCGTTTATCGGTGCCACAGGTAGCGGAAAAACAACACTGATGAATTTGATTCCAAGGTTTTATGACGTAAGCGGTGGCAAGGTGACGCTGGACGGTGTCGACGTAAGAGAGCTAACCCAGCATGAACTACGTGAAAATATTGGATATGTACCACAAAAGGGCTTATTGTTCTCGGGTGATGTTGCCTCGAATATTCGGTTTGGTAATAGGGACGCCACAGAAGACGAGATGAGGCAAGTGGCAGATATTGCCCAGGCATCCGAGTTTATAGACAATATGGAAGATGGCTTTGCAACCACTGTGGCACAAGGCGGAACCAGCGTGTCGGGCGGCCAAAGACAACGCTTGTCCATAGCAAGAGCGCTGGCAAAAAAAGCCCCGGTATACATATTTGACGATAGTTTTTCAGCCCTTGATTTTGCCACCGACGCAAAGCTGCGCAAAGCACTAAAGCCATACACAGAAAAATCAACCTTGCTTGTGGTGGCTCAAAGGGTTTCCACCATCATGAATGCAGACCAGATTGTGGTGTTACATGATGGAAAGATAGACGGAATTGGCACACACACCGAGCTGATGAAAAACTGTGATACATATCGTGAAATTGCAGAAAGTCAACTAAGTAAGGAGGAACTGGCATGAGTAAAGATAAACAATCAACCTCTTTGCAAAATAATAATCGTAGGCCAATGGGCCCGCCCGGAATGGGTGGCGGTGGCGCCATGGGCATGGAAAAGGCCGGCGACTTTAAAGGCACAATGAAAAAGCTGGTCAGCTACCTAAAAAAATATATGCCGGTACTTATTTTTTGTATTTTGTTATCCATCACAGCGGCTGTACTAGCGTTGTTTGGTCCCAAAATTTTGGCAAATGCTACCAATCTTTTGGTAGATGGATTCTTAGCCATGATATCAGGTACAGGCAGCATAGATTTTGAAGGCATATTTGGAATATTGGTTTTTTGTGGCGTGATTTATGTTATCTCGGCAGTGCTTCAGTACCTGCAAAGTTATATTTTTGTGTCGGTATCAAACCGTATCAGCTATAAAATGCGCAGAGAAATAAGCGAAAAAATCAATAATTTACCGCTGTCGTATTTTGACAGAGTAAGCCAAGGCGATGTACTTAGCCGTGTGACAAACGACGTAGATATGGTTACCCAAAGCCTTACCCAAAGCTTGCCACAACTGCTGACATCCATAACAACTGTGCTGGGTGTTGTCATAATGATGGGCACCATAAACATTTGGATGATGCTTATCACGCTGGTTATTTTACCTGTATCAATGTTTTTAATGACACGTATTATCAAGCGCAGCCAGGTGTTCTATAAAAAACAACAAGATTATTTGGGCGAGGCAAACGGCCAAGTGGAAGAGATGTACGGTGGACATCTTGTGGTACGTGCGTTTAACCACGAGGAAGAAAGCAAAGAAAACTTTAACGAAGTAAACGAACGTTTATACGGCGCCGCATGGAAAAGCCAATTTTTAGGCGGACTTATGATGCCGGTCATGACTTTTGTGGGTAACATCGCCTATGTAGCAGTGGTAATACTGGGCGGATACTTTACATTGACAGGTGTCATTACAGTAGGTGACATACAGGCATTTATGCAGTATGTTCGCAGCTTTACTCAGCCCATTACTCAAATTGCCAACTCGGCTAATATATTACAGCAAACAGCCGCCGCCGCTGAACGTGTGTTTGAGTTTTTGGCAGAAAAAGACGAAGAGCCGGACGCTGACTTTTGTGTAGACACAACCGACATCAAGGGCGATGTGACATTCGCTCATGTAAACTTCGGCTACATACCGGAAAAAATCATCATCAACGATTTTTCAGCAATGGTGAAACAAGGAGAAAAAGTAGCTATTGTAGGCCCGACAGGCGCAGGAAAAACCACCATGGTGAAGCTACTTATGCGTTTTTACGACGTGAATTCCGGCGCAGTGTTGGTCGACGGGTATGACGTGAAGCAGTTCAAACGGGATGACTTTAGAGACATGTTCGGCATGGTGCTTCAAGACACATGGCTTTACAACGATACCATCATGGAGAACATACGCTATGGCCGTCTTGATGCTACCGACGAAGAAGTGTATGAAGCGGCAAAAGCGGCCCAGGCCCATAGGTTTATCAGGACATTGCCTGATGGATATAAAACCGAGCTGAACGAAGAAGCCAGCAATATTAGCCAAGGACAAAAACAGCTGCTTACCATTGCACGCACTATTTTGTCTCAGCCCAAAATGCTGATTTTAGACGAGGCTACTTCAAGCGTGGATACACGTACCGAGATATTGATTCAAAAAGGTATGGCGAAACTAATGGAAGGCAGAACCAGCTTTGTGATTGCTCATCGCCTTAGCACCATTCGGGACGCAGACATGATTTTGGCCATGAAGGATGGCGATGTGCTGGAAACCGGAAGTCATGATGAACTGATGGCAAAAGGCGGATTTTATGCTGATTTGTATAACAGTCAGTTTGAGAAAAAGGAAACAGCATAAGCACTTAAAAGTAAAAGCCACTCAAAATTTTGAGTGGCTTTTTTAATGAAAACTTTAATTTTATGGCTCAATAATGCGCACCATGACATTTCCGGGAGCACACAGTGCCCACTCACCTTCAGAAGAAAGCCTGCCAAAATTTTCGCACAGTCCGTCAGGACACACAGAGTCTATAAACCGTATACCTCCATCTTCTATAAGAAGTGTGGCGGGGTAGTCTGTACCCTCGTCTATAAAAATAGTGCCGTCTTCACCGAGGGGAAGCTCGTGCGTTATTTGATCTTCGTCCAGTCCCACACTCACCAGTGCGGTAGCGCCATTTTCTTGTGTAAGAAAAAACATCCACAAAAAGAAAGCTAGCACAAGTAAAAAGACAATAAAAAAAAGCGTGCGCTTTGAAAATGTAAAATGTGATGGTGCAGGCGTGCTTTCTGTGGGGGTGGGTTTCATGATGAAATCTCCGAAATAACTTGATAAAGAATGATATCTTTTATAATAATATAAAAAGGGCTATTCAACATTTTTTATAGTTGTGATATAATTAAAATATTGTATATATAAGAAAGGGGCATAACAATGGAGCAAAAACAAACAAAACAAAGGGTTTTCAGCGGTATTCAACCGTCGGGCACATTTACGCTGGGGAACTATGTGGGGGCAGTGCGCCATTGGGGGCCTTTGCAAGAAGAGTATGAATGCCTATATAGCGTGGTAAACATGCACGCCATCACTGTGAGGCAAGAGCCTGCCGTGCTAAGAAAAGCCACATACGATGCCGCCGCAATGCTGCTGGCTACCGGCCTTGATCCTAAAAAAAGCATAGTATTTGTCCAAAGCCATGTGCCACAACATGCAGAGCTTTCTTGGGTGCTGGCGTGCAACACAATGTATGGCGAGCTTTCACGCATGACGCAGTTCAAAGACAAAAGCCAAAAACATGCAGAAAACGTGACAGGCGGCCTGTTTACATATCCCATATTAATGGCGGCGGATATTTTGCTGTATAACACACATCATGTGCCGGTAGGAGGCGACCAAAAACAGCATGTAGAGCTGGCGCGAGACATTGCTCAGCGGTTTAACCATGCATATTCCGACACGTTTGTGGTGCCACAGCCGCTTATTCAAAAACAAGGCGGACGTGTGATGAGCCTGCAAGATCCTAACGCAAAAATGTCAAAAAGTGACAGCAACGAAAACTCATTCATAGCCATGACAGACACACCCGATGTTATTTTGCGCAAATGTAAACGTGCCGTGACAGACAGCGACGGCACGGTTCGCAGGGCTGAAGATAAGCCTGGGGTGTCAAATCTAATGACCATTTACGGCATCATGAGCCAAAAGACCGATGCCGAAATTGAAAAAGAGTTTGAAGGCAAAGGATATGGAGACTTTAAAGTGGCGGTAGCACAAAGCATCATCGACGTGTTTGTGCCTATCCAAAATGAATATCAGCGTATACTGAAAGATAAAGGCGAGTTGGAAAGCATCTTGAAAGACGGTGCACAGCGCGCCGGCCATATTGCGTATAAAACTTTATCCAAAGTGTATAAAAAAGTTGGTTTTATACAGATATAATGCATATAATTAAAGAAAAGTTGAGGCTATTTTGCTTTGTCTTTACTTTTTGAGGGCAAAGCAATGCGCTCTTCACTGGTTTTGATAAGATTCAAAAGACTGGTAGCATAAAGGGAATAATCTTCCGATAAACTTTCTGTGGTCATGGCGAAACCGGATACGTCCTTTAGCGGATCGCCCAGGCCGATATCTTTGCCTTTTAGAATGGCCGACACGTTGGATTGTGCTACCTGCATAGCGCCGTCGGTATAGCCTTGCCATAAAGAGCTGGGAAGACGAAACATGCTGTCGGTGCTTTTTGGGCCTGCCGAGTAGATAAGCCGAAACATTTTATACACGGCCATCATCAAATATCCGCTTACCTCGCCTACCAGCGCACGGTTTGGATGTTTTGAAAGCTTGTCATATAAAATATTCAGGCTGTTGCTGATTAGTTTACGGTTTAAAGTAGGTAAAACACTACCTTTGTAATGACCATCGGTTCTGGCCAAAGCCTCAGGAGATGGGATGTCTTCCATTTGAAGGGTGGGTTTGGTGCGGTCGGCGCTGCGGCCTAAAAGATAATCACACGAAACATTATAGTAATCGGCGGCACGCAAAACAAAGGCGAGGCCACACTCGCGGATGCCTTTCTCGTAGTGGCTAAGCAAAGCTTGAGATACCCCAAGCTGCAAGGCCGCTTCTTTTTGTGTGATACCACGTTCCTTGCGCAGTAAGGTGATAATTCTGCTAAATTGCGATGTCATGGATGTAGACACTCCCTTTATTAAATAATACACATCGGCTGAAAGCCTATGATGATAAAATACACACTAGCAATAAATACAATATGTAAAGTATAAAACATATAAAACCGTTTGTAAATATTTTTGTAAAAATTAAAACAATATTTTTTGCGGCGAAAGGAATATGCCGATGGAAAAAGGACGAGTGCATATATATACAGGCGACGGCAAAGGAAAAACCACGGCGGCTATAGGCCTTTGTGTTAGGGCTTTGGGCAGTGGGCTACGTGTGGCATTTTTGCAGTTTTTGAAAATGGGAAACTCGGCCGAGGTAGTGTCTTTACAAAAACTTGGCGCGCAAACAGAGTCAACCCAAACACAAAAATTTATATGGGATATGAACGAAGAAGAAGCGGCTGAGTGCAGGCAAAAACATGAAGAACTACTGAAAAAAGCATATGATATAAGTGAAAAAGTCGATTTGATGGTTCTTGATGAGGTGTTTGCGGCGCTGAGCACAAATATGCTGAAAGAAGAGCAAATACTTGAGTTTATAGACAAAAAGCCAAAGGGCATGGAGCTGGTGTTAACCGGAAGAGATGTGCCGGCGAGTGTAAGTGAAAAGGCAGATTACTTGACAGATATGAAGTGTGTGAAACATCCGTTCACTGAAGGCGTTGCGGCCAGAGAAGGAATAGAATACTAATTGTAGGTGAACATAAAAAGGAAAGTATATGGAAAAAACAAAAAAACCAATAGGTACACTACAGTTTTTTGCAAAACACGCCAAAGGGCAAGCCGGGTGGTTTATCTTGGCGCTGGTGGCCATGCTTTTTGCCACGGCAGCCAGTTTTATGATGCCACAGGTGTTTATGCTTGCGGTGGACAGCGTGCTGGGCGATAAAGCGGCTGACTTGCCGGCGTGGATAATAGAAATAATGGCCGGATGGGGGCTCGACACTTCCTTGCTTTCGGAAGGCGTTTTGCCGACACAAGGGCAGTCCGGCGCAGAGATGCAGTGGCTTATGATGCTGGCGGCGGCGGTGTTGGTAATAGCTGTGACAGGCGCATTAGCAACATTTGTTTCAGGCACGTCGGTGGCCACCGGCAGCGAAAGATTTTGCCAAAGTCTGCGAGACAAGCTGTATGCACACATCCAATACTTGCCGTTTTCGTGGCAAGTAAAAAACCAAACAGGAGACACTATCCAGCGTTGCACCTCGGATTTAGAAGTGGTGCGTAGCTTTGCGTCCACACAACTGCTTCAGGTGTTACGCACATTGGTAATGGTGGTGGTGGCGTTTTGGTTGATGTTTTCAATGAATGTAACCCTCAGCATTGTGGCGCTGGTGTTTGTGCCGCTGACAGGGCTGTATTCCACTATTTTTTATAAACTTGTGGGGAATCGGTTTTTGGTGGCGGATGAAGCCGAGGGCGAGCTGACAGTTATGGTGCAGGAAAACCTTACCGGAGTGCGTGTGGTACGTGCTTTTGGCAGGGAAAAATATGAACTGGATAAGTTTGACAAGCAAAACAATAACTTTGCAAACTTGTGGATAAAGCTGGGACACACCATGTCGGTATACTGGGGTATAGGCGACGTTGCCACCGGTATGCAGATTTTTTCTATCGTACTGGCAGGCATAATTATGGCGTCTTATGGCGAAATCACCATGGGTGAGTTTTTGGTGTTTGTGTCTTACAATCAAAGCCTGGCATGGCCGGTTCGTGCTTTGGGACGCACACTATCTGAAATGAGCAAAACAGGTGTTTCCGCCCAAAGGATACAAGAAATACTAAACGCACAGCCGGAAGAAGAGCAGCCAAACGCAAAATGTCCTTCAATGAATTGCGATATACGTTTTGAGAATGTAACATTTGCGTATGAAGACAATCATGTTTTGAAAGATTTATCTTTCACCATTAAAAAAGGCACAACTTTTGGTATTTTAGGCGCTACAGGTAGTGGAAAAAGCACCATCACTTATTTGCTAAACAGGCTATATGAGCTGCAAGAAGGGTTCGGAAATATTTGGTTTGGTGATACTGAAATCAGGCAAATTGATAGATACTATCTACGTAAAAATGTAGGCCTTGTTTTGCAAGAACCGTTTTTGTTTTCAAAAACAATAGAAGAAAATATTGCCATCACAGCAAAGCAAGACTCATATGAGTGCAGTCATGTGCATACAGCGGCAGGAATAGCGTCGGTGGACGATGCCATCCGTCAGTTCACAAATGGGTACGACACCATGGTAGGCGAGCGTGGGGTGACTCTTTCAGGCGGTCAAAAACAAAGGGTGGCTATTGCACGAACACTGATGTTGAATGCACCGGTGATGATATTTGACGATTCCATGAGTGCGGTAGACCTGGAAACAGATGCCAAAATTCGTGCGTCGCTGAAAGAAAACACACAAGACGCCACAGTGATTTTGATAAGTCACCGTATAAACACGCTGATGCATGCTGACATGATATTGGTGCTGGAAGATGGCAAGATAGCGGATATCGGCACACATGCACAGCTGATTAAAAAAGAAGGCACATATAAACGAATTTATAATATGCAAAGTGAAGTGGCGGCAGATGTCGGTGCCAGACTTGAAGATTTTGCGAGCGTAGAAGAAAAACAAGGGGGTGCAGTGTAATGAAAGAAGAAACATTTCACTCTAAAAGTTTTTCGCTTAAAACATGGAAAAAAATGGGCCCGTTTATAGCACCTTATAAAAACAGGCTGATATTAGTTTTCGCGCTGATGATATTAATGGCAGTGGTGGATTTATCAATTCCGCTTTTTTTAAGCTATGCGGTGGATAATTTTGTGCTACCGGGTGTTACCAGTGGCCTTACCGCGTTTTGCGTTTTGTATGTGGGCGCAATATTGGTGCAGGGAATAGCCGTTGTGATAATGGGCAGAAAAGCCATGAACATTGAAATGAACATGGGCAAAGACATGAAAAGGGCGGCCTTTTTACATTTGCAAAAACTTGGCCTTTCTTATTATAACCAAAACGCAGTAGGCTGGATTTTAGCACGAGTGATGAGCGACACCAACCGTGTGTGCTTGATGGTAGCATGGGTGCTGACGGACTTGTTCTGGAGCGGATTTTATGTGTTGGGCGTGTTGGCTATCATGCTGGTGCTACACTGGCAGCTGGCACTGTTGGTTATGTTGGTGGTGCCTATTGTAGCTGTTTTAGTGGCGGTATTCCGCAGCAAGTTTCTCACGGCTCATAGAAATATGCGCGCGGCAAACAGTAAAATCACAGGCGCCTTCAACGAAGGTATTACCGGCGCAAAAACCAGCAAAACACTGGTGATTGAAGATCGCAATATACAAGACTTTGGAAAGCTCACAAGAGAAATGTACATAGCTTCCTTGCGCGCGGCAAGGCTGAATGCTGTGTTTGTGCCGCTGGTCACGTTTTTCTCGTCCTTGGCGGTCAGCATGGTGATGGTAAACGGTGGCATGCTGGTGCTTGGAAATGAAATCACATTTGGGGTACTGTCGGCGTTTATTTCGTTTGCGATAAGTATACTAGAGCCGATACAGCAAATTGCCAGGATACTGTCTGAGCTGATTGCTACCCAGGCAAATATCGAGAGGATAGACAGCATGCTAAGCCGTGACGAAGGGGTAAAAGACACCGAAGAAGTGGTGGAAAAATACGGCGATACATTTGAAGCGAAAAAAGAAAACTGGGAAGATATCCGCGGTGAAATAGAGTTTGAAAACGTGTGGTTTCAGTATCCCGATGGCACAGAATGGGTACTGGAAGATTTTAGTTTGAAGGTACCGGCAGGCGCAAACGTGGCACTGGTGGGGGAAACCGGCGCAGGTAAAAGCACGCTGGTGAACTTGGCATGTAGGTTTTACGAGCCGACAAAAGGCCGTGTGCTGATAGACGGCGTGGATGTAAGGGAGCGAAGCCAGTTGTGGCTTCACAGCAGGCTTGGCTATGTGCTACAAAACCCACATCTATTTTCAGGGACAGTGAAAGAAAACATCCGATATGGCCGGCTAAACGCCACAGATGAGGAAGTATATGCGGCCGCAAGGCTGGTATCGGTAGATCAGGTGGTGGCAAAACTGCCAGACGGATATGAAACCGATGTGGGTGAAGGCGGTAGCAGGCTATCCACCGGCGAAAAACAGCTTATCAGTTTTGCGCGTGCTGTTTTGGCAGACCCACCTATATTTGTGCTGGACGAGGCCACATCCAGCGTGGATACTGAAACAGAGCAACTGATTCAAAATGCTATATCGCATATTTTGTCGGGACGCACCAGCTTTTTGGTGGCACATCGTCTTTCAACTATCCGCGAGGCAGATCTGATTTTGGTGGTTCATGCCGGAAAAATTGTGGAACGTGGCACACATGCAGAGCTGATTGCGCAAAAAGGGTATTACTATACATTATATACAGCTATGCGCATTGACGAGACAAAATCGGTATCATCATAGCTTGTTTTTGCCATATCGCAAGGCAAAATGTGAATTTTTGCACCTTAAGAAAAGGTGACAAAATGAAAACAAGACATTCAATTTCGGCATAATATAACGATATATAGTAAAATATGCAAATTAGAATTATAATATATAGAAAATGTGTTTATGGCTGACGGTCTTTACAAGTAAGGGAATATAGGGTAAAATATGTAACTGGTATTTTATGAAATATAATGATTTGTATTATGAATAAAAAAGGAACAATAAAGATGATAAAAAAGATAATAGCTCTTATGCTGATGATTTTAATGGTGGCTTCACTGGTGGCTTGCGGTGATGGCGAGTCCGGCTCGGAAGTGCTTATTACTTCCACTGCGCCGGCGTCTGCTGTTACGCCCGCGCCCAGCTCTTCTTCCATGCCGGAAGAAGTAGTACTGAACCAAGCGTTTTTAACAGGCCTTGAAAAAGATGAGGACTATCCGGAAGGCAAACGCATCACAGCCGTGATGATAAACAATGTGCCTTCGTCACGCCCACAAAACGGAATTTCCGAGGCGGAAATTTTGGTGGAGATTGGTGTTGAATATGGCGTGACACGCTTCATGGCGATATTTGAAGATTATGAAGATATCCCGGAAGTAGGCGGACTACGCAGTGCACGTGATCAGTTCTTTCAGTTATTGATCCCGTTCAGAGGTTTTTATGTGCATGAAGGCCCATCACATTCTTCACATCCCGTGAACGTGATGATAAACGATTATGAGTATGAAGAGTATGACTTGCAGGCTACATACTATCCAATTTACGAAAAAGATTCAAGCCGTAGCACAGATAGTTATGGCTGGTATGATGTATCCGGTGAAAGTATTACAGAGCATATCGAAAGCCGTGAGCTGGATGATTACCGCAGCTATGGTAGCCCGATGTTTAACTTTGTTTCTTATGAGGAAGAACCGCGTGTGCCTGAAACTGCGCCCATGCCGGAACTTACGATAACCCATAACCCGGGATATCTTACATATTTTGAGTATGACAACTCCTCAGAGAAGTATATGATGAGTATGTTTAACTCATATAGTGGTAATGTAGACGCTACTATTGACAATAATAATGGTGAGCAGTTGGGATTTGAAAATGTGCTGGTGCTGTTTGCGCCGGTAGACACTTATCCAAACACAGCCCCTGAAAACCTACCAAAGTATAATTATGCCGATGGTGGATACGGATATTACTTCAGCCAAGGCCACTATGAGCCGCTATATTGGCGAAAAGGTGCGCCTAACGAAGCGCTAATGCTGGAAAAAGCCGATGGTAGTGGCGAGCCGTTTTATATCAACACAGGCAAAACATACCTTTCTATGGTAAACGATGAGAACTTGCCGGCGTTTGATGAAATGATGAAAAGTGGCGCAGCCAGCGAATATGCTGAATCAGGCCAGGTGAATACTGAGGGTGAGGAACCTGTAGACTAAGCTTTTCACAGATGGAATATTATTGGTAAACATAAGGAAATGAGGAAGAAAAGTGGTAAAACGTATAGGATCTTTGGTGCTTATATTAGTTATGATTTTTAGTTTTGTAGCATGTGCGGACGATGGGGCCACTTCAACCCCAGCAGAAATTACATCTACAGCACAGCCTCAAAGTGTGCCCGCAGATTCATCGGCAGTCGAGGAAGTGGTAGAGTTAAACCAAGCATTTCTGACAGGCCTTGAAAAAGATGCAGACTATCCGGAAAACCAACGTATTGGCGCTGTTATGGTGAACAACATTTCAGGCTCGCGCCCACAACGTGGCATCTCTGAGGCGGAAGTGCTGATAGAGATTGTTGTGGAAGGCGGCATCACTCGTTTCATGGCGCTGTATGAAGACTATACAGAGATGCCGGTGGTAGGCCCTGTGCGCAGTGCACGTGACCAGTTCTTCCAATTACTGCTTCCATATTGGGGTTTTTATGTCCACAACGCGCAAAGTGGCATAACAAAAACTATGTTTGACCAATATGAATACGACGAGTTCAACCTGGACGTGAACTTTTTCCAAAGCGAAGGCAGAGATCCTGAAGATTATGATGCCATTGCTTGGCGTGACCAAGACCGTTTGAACGAAGGATACCCGCTGGAGTATACACAATACACCTCAGGTGCTCATGTGGCCAGCGTGACCGAAAATAACGATCTCAGCGGCGAGCATACTTATGGTAGCCCAATTTTCGATTTTGTGCCGTATACCGATCCTGCACGTGTGCCGGAAGAGGGCCAAGCAGACGAAGTAGCTATTGTACACAGCGGTAGCTATCGCACATATTTTGCCTATGAAAACGGCGAGTATATGATGAGCATGTACAACTCAAGTCGTGGCGAAATGCAGCCTACCATAGATGAAAACAACAACGAACATGTAGGCTTTGAAAATGTATTGGTACTGTTTGCACCCATGCGTCCTTACCCGGGTGGCACCGATGGCCTTATGGAAGTAACATATGATAACGGCGGTGTGGGATACTACTTTAGTGAAGGCGGATATGAGACTATTTTCTGGGAAAAAGGTCCTTTGAATCAACCTTTGCTATTATACAAGTTTGACGCTCGTGGCGAAGAAATGGTAAAAATCAACACAGGCGATACCTACCTTGCTATGGTGAATGACACATATCTTGAAGAGTTTGACGGCATTTTGAAATCCGGCACAGCTGCTGAAACAGTGGCTGACGGTGAAGCAAATCCGGACGAAGTGGAAGTGTCGGACTAATAATGGACGATACAGTGTAGTAGTGATGCACTAAAACAGGAGAATGATGGCAACAAAAAGATGGATGGCTTTTTTGCTGGCATTGTTAGTGATAACATTGACAGCTTGTAAAGATGAAGAGGCGATATCTTCTTCTATTGCAGAGGATATTGCAAGTTCAAGCTCTGAAATGGCCGAGCCTGAAAATAGTGATGTGGCATCTTCCACCGAGGATACACAGAGCCCTACAGTAGAGGTGGGAGGAAATCTTCTCACCGGTGGGGCCCGTGCTGAAGATGCAGTGGACTTGCGTCCGGCAGCTATAATGATATCAAACAGTTTCAGGGCATTGCCACAGCGTGGCTTGCAGGCGGCCGACGTGCTGGTAGAGATGCTGGCGAAGGGTAACACCACGCATATAATGGCTTTATATGACGATTATCGTGCAATCTCTACCACAGGGCCAGTCAGTGATACATACGATCAGTTTGTGCAGTTTGCCATGCCGCTGAATGCAGTGCAGGTACATACGAAAGAATCGCCATACGCAGATAACCTGTTGGCGTCCACAGCCACAAAAGTGGTGGAAGGAACAATACTGGGCGGGATTGCGTTTGGGTTTGATTTTGCCCGCACTACACCGAGGCCGGGTGGAAAACTGAATGAATACTCGTGGTTTACAGACGGAGCACTAATTACCACAGGAATGAATACACAGCAAATTCCATCTACCGGCGAGCTTGCTTCTTTATTTAACTTTGGCATAAATACCATGGATGATGGCCAAGACGCAAAATCGGTTACGGTGGCTTATTCGGACGAGTCCAGAGCAGAGTTTTTATATGACGACGCCAGCGGAACATATTTCAAATATATTGATGGTGCGTCACATTCCGACGAAAATGGTGGACAACTGCAGTTTACAAACGTGATGCTATTTAGCACAGAAATCACTTTTAAAGCAGACTCGGACCAGTATCTGGAATATAACATGTCTCGTGGTAGTGGATGGTATTTTTCAGGCGGTAAGATGATACCTATTATGTGGGTGAAGGGATACCCCACCGATCCACTGATCTTGTATGACGAAAACATGCAAGAGCTGGACGTGAACATAGGAAAAAGCTATATAGGCTTTGTGCCTTCTTATCGTGCAGATGCCGCAGCATGGTCGGCATAAAATAAAAGTAAAAAGCACCACATGTGATATGATATCATCGCATGTGGTGCTTTTTTGTGTATGTAAATATATCTGCGGTGCTTATAATATTTACTAACTTTTTTTATAAAATAATTTACCAACAAAATTCCCTATAAGCGCAATAATACCATATCCCACGATATACACTGAAGCAGTTGAATTATAGAAAATGAATATAGTTGGTATAAATAATATTGCAATAATAAATGGATAAATTAAATTGAACGAATTTTTAACTCCGTATATAATTGCAGTAAGCAGGCATATAAGCGGTAGTCCAAGCAACATAACAGTCATTGCACTACCTGTGTCTTTAATTACTAGTGGAAGTAAATAAAAGGCTATCACGTTTACCATCAAGTAAGGTATCATTGGTTTTAATTTCATTGTAATTGTGCTCCTGGTATAAATAGTATCCGCCGTTTAAATAATTAAAAGGCTGTTCACAAAGCATTTTCATGAACAACCTTCTATGATGTGGATTGATTATTGTTTTATAAAGCTCAATATTTACGCAAGATAGGTAGCGCACAAACGGGCAACGTCCAGGCTATTTGATATAGCAAGGGGATATACCACGCTAAAGAGAATAAGTTGCCACCGAAAGCCATCACAAGGCATAAAACAGCGGCTAGGATTACGCTGGCACCCTGGATGATGCTGCTCATTTTTTCGGCGGAGGCACAGGCCGCAGCGGCACGCAGGCCACCAATAAAGGAGCTGAATGTGCCTACGTGTGTCATCACGCCTTCACTTTCGGATATATAGCTGGTGAGAGGATCTAAGATATCCAGTTCCTTGCGTCCTAAAACTTTTACAACACCGGGTGGTAAGTTATATGCATGCTCTATCATTTCGTTTGAAATATTAAGCTCACCGTTGGTGATAAGCAGGGAAACACCACTTTGTACTAAGCCTTTCAAAGTTTGTTCAACCTCGGAATCGGCCGAGTATCCTATGATGAACAAGGCGAATAGCTTACCGCCAACTGCTAGGTATACAGGCATGTGGCCTTCCTGAACAAACTTCATCTCTAGCTCGATAGGAGGCGGGGTAACATCATGTCTTTGTAAAATTTCACGGTTGCCAATAACAATACGTTGGTTTTGAACCCATGCGGTAAACCCTCTGCCCGGTTCTTTTGTCAGGCTTTCCACCTTGTAAAGCATGTCTTGTTTTCCTTGAATAACACCCATGAAAATATCTTTTAAAGTATCGCTGCCTTCCACCAAAACACTGGCGGCATATAAAATGGCCAAGTCGATACGTTCTTTTTCAAAGGTTTTAATACTTTTCAGGTATACAGAAGAAGATGGGAAAATATCACGGGCGCCTGCCATCACAACATTTACCTGGCCCAGTTCTTCGATAGCAGACCATCCCGGTATAACCGCACCAAGACGAGAAGCTGATTTTTGTAGTTGCATTGAAGGGATACCCGAAACAAGGCTGGAAGTGATGGGTGCAGTAAGACAAACGGCTATAGTGAATGCCGATAGGCACGAGAATATGTCAGCAGTAGTGAAAACATAAGTGAGTGCTGCGGCAATAATTCCACATCCCAGTACAATCCAGCCAAAAATCCGGCCGACAGAATCGGTGTTGCGCTGAGAGAAACTTTGACGTAAAAAGCCTTTCACCAAAGTGGTGGGACGACTGACAAGCAGGGAAGGGTCTTCCTCTTCCAATCCGTCGGTGATGTTGTAGGTAAGCTCGGTGCTACCGCCTAAGATATAAGCGGCCGAATGATCGCCTCCGGCACTGGCCAGCTTAAAGTTGTTCAAAATCGAGATGGCACGGATACGCTTGCCTATAGCGTTGAAGCATAATACTAAAGCAACAAAAAATCCAAATAATGTGCCGTTTGCCAAAGTACCTGTGATGGACGAAACCAAAAGCGCCACCGACTGAAGTAGCCCGGCAAGACAAGCTAGTGAAGGGGCGGAATCTGCCGTAGGTATGGAAAATAGGCCAATTAGCCCGGTGGTGAAAGTGGAGAAATTGACAATAATCGCAGCTACAATTAAGGCTAAATATACGCTACTGAAAATAATAGGATTTTGCGTGAATGACATAAATGCCGGAAGTGGTAAGAATGAAGCAAAAGAAAGGCTCATCCAAAACAGTATAGCGGCAATGACACCGGAAGATATAGCACGATATAACAAAGATTTACACAATGCGGCGATGTCGCCTTCGACGGCTTCGGCATCTTGCGGACGGGCATAATCTTCAAATTCGTCGTCCATGTCTTGCTCGGCTAGTGCATCCGTCAAATCTTCCGGAGCATCAGAAACCTCCATCAGTTCAGCAAACTGGCTAAACTCGCCGGTTAGAAGGGTGGTGCTGTATTTCTTTTTCTTACGACGGATAAAACGTGGAGCGTTATCAGACTCTTGTGATTCTTCTTTAGCTGCTTCGCCGAAAAACTTTCTAAAGTTATCATCCACCATATCGTCTAAATATAAACTACGATCATCGGCTACAGATGAATTTGTAGGGCCGAATTCTTTGGTGTAGGTCGCGGTAGGAACCTTCAATGTTTCTTCTGAGGTAATATCAAATGCTCGCGTATCGGGTTTTTTTGTGCTTGGACTGGGCGTGGGCGATGCGGCAGACCGCTTTGGCTCCCATGTTTCCGAGCCGTCTGAGTTATCACCGGGTACAATGTCGAACGCCAATGTAAGAGAAATGGGGTTGACATTACTTTGTGTATGTGTGGATGTAGAAAATTCCTCTGTTTGGAAGGATGGCGTTTTTGGTGCGCCCATAGCGGCGGAAAACTCTTCCGTTTGCGAGGTAGGCTTTTTAGGTGCGCCCATAGCGGCGGAAAACTCTTCTGTTTGCGAGGTGGGCTTTTTTTGTGCACCCATAGCGGCGGAAAACTCTTCCGTTTGTGAAGAAGACATTTTTGATACTTTTATTGTGACAGGTTTTTTGCGCGCAGAATTATTCATTTGCGAGATATTTATTGTAGGTGCACCGGTAGGCTGCGCATATTTTTCATGTAAAGGCGAATTGAAAAATGCTTCGTCTACCGTAACATCTGATGCCGAAAAAACCGAAGAATCATCTGATGCATCAGAAAAAGGATCATCATTGCTGACATATTCAGTTTGGTTACGTTTGTTTTTCTTTGCCAAGCGTTTTTCTTCTTTACGTAGCTGTGCAATTCGGCGTTTTTCTTCTTTTGCCAGACGTTTTTCTTCACGTTTATCAATATAGGGTGTATCATCTGATTTACCAAACCATCGACTTAGCTCGGTATCATTCACATATTTATCCACCTGAACTTTTTCCATAGCGGCGGCCTTACCCATGCGAGGACCGATATTTTCACGTTCAGGCTGTATGTCCCAAATAGGAGCATCGCTATCTGAACTGCGACGTGGTTTTTTCGGCGCAGGCGCCGAATCGGCCGAAATAAAAGTGCGCTCGATGGGTGGTGCGATATTAGTAGGTGGAACATCAGCCTCTTGTGGCATCGGCTTAGAGGCTGTGTCGGGCACAGAAACGGTTTTAGGCGCAGATGGCGCAGGTGAATTAGGAGAAGGGCCTGCTGAAGAAGCCGCAGAAGGCGAGGACTTCTGCTGGCGCATCTCTGCTAAAATAGCATCCACACTTCCAACCGGTGAAGGTGTAGAGCCACCTTTTAGCTCGTTCAAAATATCGTCTACGTTCTTGTAGTTTGATTTTTGAT
>CAYJIG010000034.1:9804-21177 GCA_964370165.1 uncultured Oscillospiraceae bacterium | reverse complement strand
CATCCCCATATCTATATACACAAGGCCATACCTTGCCTATATCATCATACTATCGTGTTTTCATTGCCCTATCCATGGCACGTTTTGCATCCTTTTCGGCCGAGCTCGCACGTTTATCGTAAAGCTTTTTACCTTTACATATTCCTATCTCCAGCTTGACATGTGAATTTTTAAAATACATCGATAACGGAATTAGGGTGAATCCCTTCACCTTTATATCCTGCTGAAGTTTACGAATTTCACGCTTATGCAAAAGTAGTTTCCTTGTCCGCTCAGGATCACGATTAAATATATTCCCTTTTTCATACGGTGATATATTCATCGCCACCACGTATGCTTGGCCTTCTCTGATATCCACCCACGACTCTTTCAAGTTCACTTTACCAAGACGGATACTTTTTACCTCGGTACCAACAAGCTCGATACCGGCCTCGATGCTTTCCATCACATAGTACTCATGGCGGGCTTTACGGTTGGCCGCCACACTTTTGATTGCAGCCATTTGTCTGCCCCCCAGTTTATTTTCGTTATTACAACGTATAATATTATATCATACACATCTCAAAAAGTCAATTTACGCTTGCCGTGTGCTACAGCTCTGCCCTGCCGGAAAGTGCCTTATATAACGTCACATTATCCACATATTCAAGACTGCTACCCACCGGAATTCCATAAGCCAGCCGCGTGGTGGTGATACCCAGTGGTTTTATGAGGCGTGATAGATACAAAGCGGTGGCTTCACCCTCTACTGTAGGATTTGTCGCCATGATAACTTCTTGTACCACGTCATCTTTCAGGCGCGCAAGTAGTTCTTTCACACAAAGCTGATCGGCACCCACGCCTTGTGCCGGCGAAATTAAACCATGCAACACATGATATTTGCCTTTATATTCTCGTGTTTGCTCAAACGCCGACACATCCCTGGGACTTTCCACCACACAAATAATGGAATCATCCCGTGCAGGACTACTACATATATCACAAACATCCAACTCGGTAAAGTTTTGGCATACACTGCAACGATGAATTTTCTCGTGTGCATCTAAAATAGCTTTAGAAAACGCCTCAGCTTCGGCTTTGTCCATCGCAAGCACCTGATATGCCATGCGCATGGCACTTTTCCGACCAACACCATTCAGCCGTGCAAACTGCTCTGCCAACGTATCCAGCGGTGCTGCAACAATCGCCATCTTTTTCCCTCTTAATCTACTTTTTTAAGCATCACAAAGTATAAATGTGTATTGCTTTACACTTCGTGTGGTGAAAACTACATCATTCCGGCAAGTCCCGGGAATGCCGCCGATATTTTACCCATCTCGGCTTCTGTGTTTTCTTTTACTGTGCGCACAGCTTCGTTAACAGCCGCCGCCACTAAATCTTCCAGCATTTCAATATCGTCGGGATCTACTGCATCAGGGTTGATTTTCACCGCTGTTACGTTGTAATCACCCCTCATTGTCACTTCAATCATGCCGCCTGCGGCCTTTACAGGAAACTCTGTTTCCTCAAGTTCTGCTTGCTTTGCCGCAATAGAATCTTGCATCTGCTGGGCCTGCTGCATCAGTTTGTTCACGTTTTGTTTGCCGTATCCGTCCGGTAATCTTGCTTTCATTTAATTTTCCTCCAGTTTAATCTGTAGTTTATTTTATTCAGTTGTCACAGTTACTCCCTTTTTTTCCCATTCCATGAGAGTATCTTTGGCTGTTCTTTGCCTAATTGTTTCAGCGGCTCCGCCCTCGTAAGGGCCTATCCCATATCTTTTACCACACACGCTTTCTATCACTGTTTTAATAGTCTCGCGTGCATTTTGGTTAGCACGAATATATGCTAAAAACATCTGTCCACCGTCTATTAAAACACGAATACCATCGGTATATGCCCTTGATCCCGACATGTATGAGCTCAGCAGACGGTCTGTCCCCGGCATTTTTTCCAGTACCTGTGGCCAATGTGTAAACGGCTGTATGCCGTCCGGCAAATCAGAAATCGGCGCCGCTACAGGCAATGGTGGCAATTCTTCTTCAATCACTTCACTTGTTGTTTGCACTGTGTCCGCCATAGGTTCTCCACCATCAAACGGCGCCGCTACTTGCTCAGATGTCACCGGCTCGTCCACATCAAAAGGTGCTGATTGTACCGATTCCACAGGCGCATCTTGCCGATGTGTTGTTTTTGGAACGGTACTTGTCTGCGGCTGTGCAGGCGCTATGTTTTGTTCGCTTTGAGTTACTCGCTTATCCGCCGTGATGTCAAAAAGTGCCAGCTCAAGCTCCAGGCGTGGCTCAGGCGATCGAGCCATTTTGTCAATAGCTGTAGCTAAACGCTGCAATGCAGAGATAAGCTCTTTTTCATCATACGCATTAGATTCTTCGATATATTGTGCTTTTTCTTCCGATGGCACTCTATCAAGCAAGCGGCCTTCTGCGTCTGCCTTTGCCAAAAGTAGGTTTCTATAATGAAACACCATCTCTTCACACAGCCTGCGTGCATCCACTGAATGGATGTGAAGTTCACCTATCAGGGTTAAAATTTGTGTCGTGTCGGAATTTTTAGCAGCATTTGAAAGCTGGAACAAATAATCCTTATCACAAATCCCGGCCATTTTACGCACTGTTTGCGTGTCGATAGCCTCCCCTGCTCCTGCGCAAGTGTCCAAGAGGCTAAGCGCATCTCGCATGGCGCCGTCTGAAAGCCTGGCAAGCAAATCTGCCGCATCATTTTTAAGGTCTATATCCTCTTTTTCAGATATGTATAAAAGCCTTTGCGCTATATCTTCGGGCGCAATTCGCATAAAGTCAAACCGCTGACACCGTGAAAGAATGGTGGCCGGAACTTTGTGAATTTCGGTGGTGGCCAAGATGAAAATAACGTGTTGTGGCGGTTCTTCCAGCGTTTTCAGCAGTGCATTAAACGCCGCCGTAGACAACATGTGTACCTCATCTATAATATACACCCTGTATTTTGCACGCGTGGGCCTGTATATGGTCTCTTCACGCAAGTCTCGCACATCGTCAACACCATTATTCGAGGCGGCGTCTATCTCGGCCACATCTAAAATGCTACCATTCAAAAGGCCGGTGCAGACTTCACACACACCACACGGCTCGGCACCGTTTGGGTTTTCACAGTTCACCGCCATGGCAAATATCTTGGCACAGCTGGTTTTTCCTGTTCCTCTTGTGCCGGTGAAAAGGTAGGCATGGCCTATCTTCTCGGCTGTGATTTGATTTAAAAGGGCAGTGGTGATAGCCTTTTGGCCCACTACATCACCAAAAGTTTGCGGTCGCCATTTTCTATAAAGCGCACGATGCAAAAGCCTCACCCCTTTTTTAGCTTATAGCTTACAAAAAGCGGACAGTGGTGGCGCTGCTTTGCATACGAAAGGCAGGTTTACTGCGGCACACAGGTGCGTCCGCTTAATGCTGCTCGGTTCCCCGCCTGACATGGTTCACGGCGACCCGTTGCACAGGACCCACCTTCCGTATGCAAAGCAGCGCACGTCCCTCCCTGCCCGCATGTGTAATACTAAAATATTATATATTATTTTCAAATTATTTGCAAGTGAAATTTAATTTATCCGGCACAAACTAACTGAACAGAATATTTGAAATATCTGATTTATTATTTTGCCAACGCTGTGGCGGCGGTGATAATGGCCATTTTGTACACTTCTTCGGCATTTGTGCCACGAGACAGATCGTTTATGGGAGCGTTTAGACCCATTAAGATAGGGCCAAGAGCCTCGAATCCACCAAGGCGCTGTGCTATCTTATAGCCGATGTTTCCGGCGTTGATGTCCGGGAAAATAAATGTGTTGGCATATCCTGCCACTTCACTTCCGGGCGACTTCAATTGGCCAACCTCGGGTGATACCGCCGCATCAAACTGGAACTCGCCATCCACCGGAAAGTCCAAGTTCATCTTTTGCAGACGCTCTGTAGCATTGCTCATTTTTTCAGGAGACTCGCCTTTGCCCGAGCCTTTGGTGCTATATGACAGCAAAGCAACTTTGGGCTCTATTTCAAACAAACGGGCTGTTTTGGCAGTTTCTAGTACGATATCAACAATTTCATCTTCGGTAGGATACATGTTAATGGCACAGTCGGCCATCACGATGCGTTGGTCACCGTTTATGCCCAAGCGGTTCATTATAAAACAGCTCGATACAATCTTACATCCGGGTTTTGTCTTCACTATTTGCAAAGCAGGTCGAACAGTATCTGCTGTGGAGTATGTTGCGCCACCCAAAAGACCGTCGGCCAAACCCATTTTTACCAGCATAGTACCAAAATAGTTTGTTTTTCTAAGGCTGCTACGGCATTCTTCTTCGCTCATTTTTCCTTTGCGAAGCTCTACCATAAGGTTAACCATATCTTCAAATTTATCATATGTTTCGGGGTTGATTATCTCGATGCCTTCCATGTTGATGCCGTTTTCTTTGGAACTTTTCTCGATTTTTTCTTTGTTTCCCAAAACGATCGGCGCCATCAATTTTTCTGCTTGTAGACGCACCACAGCACTTTGTATACGCTGATCTTCACCCTCCGGAAATACCAGCCGTACCTTGTTTTCTTTCAGCAGTTCTGTCATTTTTGCAAACATCTTACATCCTACCTTTCCCCAGCTTAGTTTTCTTTTTTCGCATCCATATTTTCCTATGATATTCTATCATGTTTTCCTTTTTTTATCAATGAATTTGTTTTATAAACTACTTTTTATTTTCGCAAAGCACATTCCCTCTGATACTATGTTGTAAGAGTAAATGATATGTGATAAAATAAAGCTTATATATTGTATATAGGAGGGTAATTTTATGCAAGACGTCACAAGCAAAATCAGAACTGCCACTATTAATCGTACTACCAAGGAAACTTCCATCGCCCTTACGCTTAACATCGACGGTAGCGGCGTCACTGATATCAGCACGGGTATAGGCTTTTTTGATCATATGCTTACGACATTTGCGTGCCACGGCCTTTTTGACTTGACGCTTTCCTGCAAAGGCGACTTGCATATTGACAGCCACCACACCGTTGAAGATGTGGGCATTGCGCTTGGCGAGGCAATAAAGGCTGCTTTGGGCGACAAGGCCGGCATTCGCCGTAGTGGTAGCATGGCATATCCTTTAGACGATGTTTTAATGCTTTGTGCTGTAGATCTTTCCGGACGCGGATATTTTGTGTCTGACCTTGAGTTTTCAAAAGAACGCATCGGCGATCTTGAAACGGAAGTATTCTGTCACTTTTTAGAATCTTTAGCCATAAGCAGTGGCATGAACCTACACATAAAACACCTGTTTGGACAAAACAACCACCATTTGGCCGAGGCAACCATTAAGAGTTTTGCAAAATCACTTGATGCCGCCACAATGTATGACCAGCGCATTTCAGGTGTACTTTCCACCAAAGGTTCACTGTAGCCAAATATATATCATATTTTCAAAAACACCATGCCGTACTGACAATAAAATCCAGATTACGCACTTTTTGCTTGATATAATTACAAAACAGTGATAACAAAGGAGTACTATTATGAAAAAAATTGTCGTGGTAGGTACAAATCATGCCGGAACCGCCTGTATAAACACCATACTTGACAACTATAAAGACTGTAAGGTGACTACATTTGATAAAAACAACAACATCAGTTTTTTAGGGTGTGGTATGGCGCTATGGATAGGCGGGCAAATTGACGGTCCGTCAGGGCTTTTTTACTCTTCTAAAGAAATGCTCCAGCAAAAAGGCGCTACTGTGCATATCGAAACGGAAGTCGATAGCATAGACTTTGACAGCCGCTATGTCATTGCAAGAAACAAAAACGGCGAAGAGATAAAAGAAAGCTATGACAAGCTGGTTTTAGCCACCGGTTCTTGGCCGATTATTCCCGATATCCCCGGCGTAGAGCTTGAAAATGTGCAATATGTGAAGCTTTATCAGCACGCCGAAGAGGTGATTGAGAAACTGCATGATCAGCCCGATATCCAAAACGTGGCCATTGTGGGTGCAGGATATATTGGTGTAGAGCTTGCCGAGGCGTTTTGCCGTTGTGGCAAAAACACAACACTTATTGATATTGCCGACGACTGCCTTAGCAGATATTACGATACTGAATTCACCGATAAAATGCATCATGTACTTGAAAAAAACGGCGTAACCATGGAGTTTAACCAGCGTGTGATTCGTATGGAAGGCGACACTCGTGTGAAAAAAGTGATCACCGATAAAAAAGAAATCGACGCCGATATGGTGGTGCTTGCCATTGGATTTTTACCAAACACTGCGCTTGGAAAAGATAAAATTGACACTTTGCCGAACGGTGCTTATCGTGTAAATCTAAACCAAGAAACAAGTATTCCCGACGTATATGCCATCGGCGATTGCGCTTGTGTGTATGACAACGCTTCAAAAAACACTGAATATATAGCTCTTGCCACCAACGCTGTGCGTTCGGGTATAGTGGCGGCGCATAATGCCCTCGGTACTACCCTGTCTTCGGTGGGTGTGCAAGGCTCGAACGGAATATCCATCTACGGATATAATATGGTGTCTACCGGCATGACATTATGCCAGGCTTTAACCAAAGGATTTGACGCCGTAGCAAGCGATGTAACAGACAACCAAAAACCTGAGTTTATCCGCGAAAATGACGAGGTGTCTATCCGCATTGTGTACGATAAAGGCTCACGTCGAGTGCTGGGCGCGCAGATAGCCTCATACCACGATGTTTCCATGGGTATTCACATGTTTTCTTTGGCCATACAAGAAGGTGTAAGCATCGATAAACTAAAGCTTTTAGATATCTTCTTCTTGCCTCATTTCAACAAACCTTATAACTACCTCACCATGGCGGCACTTGGTGCAGAATAACCTGTTTTTAGATGCGACATCACCTACCAACACTAAACAAAAAAATGCATCGATTGAATATATCAAAAACAACAACTTAGACAAATAGTTAATAGCTGTAGCTTTTTGCTGTTCGTTATATATAAAAGGATAACTATATGTCAAACCACAAAAAATATTTATTGATTGGGTGTTTGTTTACCATAATTGGGATTGCGTTTATATTTTATGCATTCAACCATCCTGAGTCTTCATTCCCTTGGAGCAATTCAGTTACCTATTCAATTTATATTATGTATGTTTTATTAACCTGTATCAGTTGGGTACTAGCATTCAAGCATAGACCTAAATAAACTATGTATCAACAGAAATGACACTATTAAAATCAATAGTGTCATTTTCATTTTTTATAATATGTTAAATTATATATCAGCGACCGGAAAGATCAACCGTCTGTTTTGCATTTGCATGTTCTTTACTGTATATAGTAAATCCGTTTTTGCCTTTTCCTTTAGTGGCATATAGTGCGATGTCTGCCATTTCATACAGTCTTGCAAACACTTTTGCATGCTGTGGCGAAATGGCAATACCGATGCTTGCAGATATACCGGTGTCTGCAAGGCCTTCTTTTGTGTATACCTTTTCTATGGCATAGCAGGCCTGCTGCGCTTTAGCTATCACTGCACTTTCCCTTATGGTATCTTTCATAAACACCATGAACTCATCGCCACCTACCCTGCCTATGATATCCTTGTCACGGAACAGCTGGCTAAGCTCGTCATATATGTCACACAAAACCCTGTCACCATACAAATGCCCGAAATTATCATTGATGTTTTTGAAGTTATCTATATCAATAATCCAAAGTGTACCCGAGCCGCCACCTTGCAGATGTTCTTCCACCAGTTGTTCTGACACTTTTTTGTTGTATGCACCCAACAGCGGGTCACGCTCGGCCTCATATGTCAATATAGCTTCTTTTTCTTTTTCTTCTTGGATGTCAGTGTTGATGATAAGCGCTCTTATGATATCACTTTCATCTACATACTCACTACTGATGCGCGCCGAAAACCATCTATACGTGTCGTCACTTTGCTTCATTCGATACTCTATATCTACATCTTTTTTACCGTTTTTATATGCACGAATTATACTGGAAGATTCCATATTTGCATATACCTGTCTTTTATCTTCTTCATGTATATACTCTTCCACCACTTTGCATAAAAACGAGGTATAATCTGCGCCGGTAAATCTCTTTTTATCTTTACCCTTATATGTCAAGCTCACAATTTTGTCTTCTGTACAGTTTAGTTCTATGGTAAGCTCGGAGCGAACAAGAAGCATATTTTTGTAAAGACTTTCTTGTAAAAGCTTATCCTGCAACTTTTCTCTGCGTGCATCCAGCACCTCGAAACCAATAAGCATAAACACGCCTGTATACAAAACAGTCATCCACGAAATATCTGTAAGTATTTGCTGCAATGGAAAAGATGCTATATTTATATCAATGTCATACATCGACCCACTTATAATCAGCTGCGACACAGTAACAACCGCCAAAACACAAAATAGTGTCATACGGTTTGTTTCTTGGTCTATCATTTTGAAATACTTATCGGGAATAAGCTTGAACAAAGCCGCCATGAACCCCATGGAAAACACAGACGTCATTATTAATGTGATCCACATCATAGTGTTTGTTATAACCACCTGATAAATGCTATATCCGTATATCATTGCAAACGCAGAGACAGATATGCCTCGTAAAGCCATAAGATGAATGGGAAGTGAAATGGAATACGATATCACACTCATCACTTTTGCGTCGTATATAAAATACATTTCTACGATGTATATAAGCGTGATTATCAAATACATAACCGCTGTATTACTTTCAAAGTAAACCATCATTGTTATGACAGCAACACAGTTCACAATCCCGGTCAAAACCAAAGCAAAGGTACTAACTTTAATTGGAACAACCTTTCCAATCAATCGAAAAAACATATAGTTTTGACCAAGAAAAACAAGCCCGAACAAAAGCATTAATATCGTCTCAATCAAAACATATCATCCTTTCCGTTCTTATTAAAGCCTACTTTAAATTAAAATCCATAAATTATAATACATACGTATATTATTTTCAACTCATCAAAAGTTCCATCATTGTTGTTTATATGGTTTTCATCGTTACTTAGACATATTTAAGTATACTAAACATTTATTGAAAATTTGTATCAATTTTGCAACTTTATATCCCATCACATATGTGATATAATTCAATAGATATAAAGTCAAAGGAGGTGCCCATCATAAAATCCAAGTTGTTTGCTGTGGCTTTTTTAGCACTGTTTTTGACCGCTTGTTCTTTTTATATAAACGCAAGTACAAACGAAGATGATGTAAGTGCACCTGCCGCGCCACCACTTTTAACACAAGCCCAGCTTAGTGCAGCTTTTGATAGCTTAAAGTCACTGAGCGAAGAGGACTTGACCCACTTCACCTATTCTGATATAGTGCAAGACTATATGCACGGCATAGACGGTATGCCGCTTGATTATCAAAATCCCACCTTACAGCGCTACAAATGGACAGCTTCCGAAAACGACATGTTTTATCTGACTTTCACTTTTTCACAAGCGTCTGAGCCTGATGATTTATATACGCTTAGTGATATCGCCATAAATTTGGGTTAAGCATTAGGTCAAAATAAAAAATACACCGACATCGCACTGTCAACAATTGGCATGTAGATATCGGTTTTTTGTTATAAAAATAATTCATTTATATCACTAAACGGTTACATAACGGTACCTGCGGCCATGTTTGGTGAAAACGCAGAATAAATGGCATCGGCTACAAAAGCACAACTTATAATCACCAGCACAATTCTTCGTGGCGTTTTGGGTAGTTTGTCAAACTTCGTGCTTAGTATCGGAGCTAAAAGGTATATTCCCGCCATACATCCCACACCAAACACTAAAAGACCCTCAAGGCAAATTCGGCCATGTAAATTCAGGAAATAGCCTGTATAATCCCACCATTTTGTCTGTAAAAACGTTTCTAAAAACCACGCTGTTGTGTATTCTAACGCGCCACATACCACAATAGATAAAAAGAATAAACGCACCGGTTTGTCCACAAAACGCTTTAATATCAGCAGCGCACCAACACCACCACACCCGTAAATGGGTAGCCACGGGCCATATAATGTACCCCTGTTGATAAACATGCCGTCTTTTACAAGGTAATAAAAAACTTCCCATGCATACCCGACAAACGCAAACGCCAAAAACAAAAACACAATTTCATCAAGGTGATACACACGATGATAGTCGGTCCGAATCCAGTTGCGTGAAACCAGTGGTTGCAGATGAAACTCTGATAAAGGATATTCGTCGTCCATCACATATAAAGGCACTAAAAGCCTGTCAGTGAACACACTGTCCAGCTCTTTGTCTTCCTCCATCATTTGCTCACGCAGATGCATATAAAGTTCTGCATTTGTGGCGGTGTAGTATGGGTCAACATAAAGCACCCTGGCCACGGAAAATGTCAGATAAGACAATGTTTCCCATCCGATAAAACTCATGTCTAAAAGAAAACACCGCCATTTTTGCCCATGCATCATACGGCGAGACATATCGATGGCCTCTTTTGCGCTGAGGTTTGGGTTTTCAGCAATGATAAACGGCACCATACGATAAGAATATAGCTTGATAAACCCGCCCACTATGGTGAAAAACCACAACACAGTATATAAATCACGCAAAAACATCACACGTGCCACGCGGCGTGTGCGTCCTATTTCATATATGTATAATATGCGACTCACCATGGTTTTTTGATAATATCTATTTTCAAGAAAAAACCTATATTTACCCACTTGTAGTATATTCTTGCCAAACACAAAATATAAAAGCGTTATACCTGCGCCGATAGCGATGATGATACCGGGCACTATACTGTCTTGAAACAACAGCTGATTAAACGCATTCAATATCCCGAAAATAAACGAGCCGGAAGCCGTGGCATTATTTATCAATGACGACAAAGCCCCGGAAGTGCCTGCGTTTATATTATCCGTGGCGCCGGTTAGAAAGTTGTTTTGTGCAAATATGTTTTGTGCCACTTCATTCACGATTTGTGTGTTTGTTGTGTCACGATAATGTGGTTCTTCAAGCACAGCTTCGGCTTGCGAAAGGCGCGGAAAAGTAATACCACCAATTAGCACCAGTATAATAAACGCAACACTGATACATCGTCCGTAGTTTGCTTTAACCTGTGATTTTGCCGCTTTTACAAGCTCTTTTCTTTTCCACATATGCTTTTGCACACCCTTTCATACACTATTCACATGTCTTAGAATTATATCATATTGACTATCCACCTTCAAGCAAAAAAACACCTACGATGGCATATAGTTTTACATGTAGCATCGCCGGTGTTTTTAGTTTAATAAAGTAATGCGCGCTTTATCGTCGCCGTAAATGCAACTTGAAGCAAAAGTATAGGCGACAAGAAA
>CAYJIG010000034.1:0-9704 GCA_964370165.1 uncultured Oscillospiraceae bacterium | reverse complement strand
CATACTTTATGTATGTAACCTCGCTGGTGTTTTGAATTTGACGAAGTAATGTGCGCTTTATCGTCGCCGTAAATGCAACTTGAAGCAAAAGTATAGGCGACAAGAAAGTGTGCAGTACAAGGAAAAAAGAAACACCGCGAGGGCGCATACTTTATGTATGTAACCTCGCTGGTGTTTTGAATTTGACGAAGTAATGTGCGGTTTATCGTCGCCGTAAGCCTACATGGAGTTGGCAATATCTGTAAATATTACCCCCAAACCATATGCGCCTGCGTCGGGATAGCCAAGACTACGCTCACCCAAGGCACCTGCCCTACCCATACGTGCCACGATTTCTTTTGTTTTTTCGGCTCCAGATACGGCCGCCTTAGCGCCTTCTGCAAAACATTCTTTCAATGCCATTTCACTTTTTGCATTTTTGCTCCATGCATCGGCGCAAGGTACTATGGCGTCAATCAAAGTCTTGTCACCCACCACTGCGCCTCGTCCAAACGACCTTTCGCCCATGGTCTGTATACCTTTCACCGCAGCTTGAAGCATATCTGCAAAATCCGTGGCCGAAAGCGTGTTTTTACCGGCTGTGTTTTTAGCCGCCGCGCGAAACGCCGCACCCCAAATAGGCCCGGATGCTCCGCCACAATGCTCCATAATCACCAAAGAGCATGCATCTAAAAACCCGCTAATATCAAGATTTTCTGTACTTACAATAGAGCTCCACTCGGCTTTCAGCCTACGGAATCCTTTAGCGATACTCATGCCAAAATCACCATCGCCTGCGTGAGCATCCATCTCACAAAACGGTACTTCGTTGCGTATGGCAGAAGCACTCATCACATCCACCATATACATGACATGAGAAAGATGCAACTCATTTTCAAGCACTGCTTTAGGTGTTTGCACTTCATACGATACGTCATCTTCGCTTACATCTTGAGTAAAATAATCTTCGTAGTGCACCGCCGATACCGGCCCATCTATCCTTAATGCCGGCGCCTTACACGGTGCGTTCAAATATCCTTTCAGCTCTTCATCTAACTTTAAGAAAGATATAGACGCGCCCGCCATGTCGATACTTGTCATGTAATTGCCAACAAAACAACGATATATTGTAATACCTCGTGCATTCAGCTGTTGTGTTACGTCTTTGTTCATCAGATATAGTTCCATAAGTGGTGTTGCGCCGAATCCATTCACCAGCACTGCTATTTCGCAACCTTTTTCAAGGCAAAGCTCGGCACACAGTGCGTCCGTCATGCGTTTTGCCAGTGTTTGAGAATCTGTCATTTTTTCTCTTTTTATACCGGGCTCACCATGAATACCGACACCGTACTCCATCTCATCTTCTTTTAGAGAAAATGTAGGCGCACCTTTTGCAGGCACGGTGCATGATGTCAGCGCAAAACCTATGCTTTTTACGTTGGCGATAGCTTTGTCAGCCACTTTCTTCACTTCCGCCAGGCTATGTCCTTGCTGCGCTGCGGCACCTGCTATCTTGTGAACCAGCACAGTTCCCGCAACACCACGCCTACCCACAGTATAAAGGCTGTCTTGCACCGCTATGTCATCATCCACCTTGACGGTATCAATTTCAATGCCATCTTCCTTTGCCATGGCCGCGGCATTTTGAAAGTTCATGATATCACCACTATAATTTTTAATGATAAGCAGTGTACCTTTTTCACTTTTTGTTTGAGTGATGGCCTTATACACCTGAATTTGTGAAGGCGAGGCAAACACATCCCCGCATACGGCTGCGTCTAAAAGCCCTTCACCCACAAATCCCGCATGTGCAGGCTCGTGTCCACTACCGCCGCCACTTATAAGGCTGACTTTATTGGGGTTTAGCTCTTTTTTTGCAATCACCATATGCTTTGCGTCCAGGCTTAGCTCGCTATGTGCCAGTACAATACCGCTACACATCTCACGTACTACATTTTCCGTTTTGTTCATCACCTTTTTCATTGCTACACTCCCCTCACTCAAATATGTTTACTGATTTTTATCACAGCCAGTTGATCTAAACACCAATCACATTCAATATATGATTTTACTACGCGTCATTTTCGATGACAAGCTTTTGCAACATTTGCGGAATTTCAATATGCTGTGGACAATGTGAAACGCATGCACCACACTCTACACATGAAGCCGCTTTATCATAATCGATCTGATCACCGAAAATCCAGTTTCCGCTAGGTTTATTCAAGCTTTTGGTATTCCACGCTTTGAAAGATTCGGGTATGTTTATACCCACAGGACATGGCATACAATATGCGCAGCCTGTGCATGGCACTTTTTGATGTTTTTTAACGTTTTCGCTCACTTTTGCTATGGCGGCATGTTCTTGCTGCGAAAGCGGCTTTACATTATTAAATATATCTATGTTTTCCTTTAGTTGCTCCATGTTACTCATGCCGGACAAAACGCATGCAATGCCTTCTTTCTCACATAGCCACCGGAAAGAAAATGAAGCATTACTACCGGAAAACTCACGATATGGCTGGGTGATAATTTCCGGCAAGTCGGTTAAAATCCCACCTTTAAGTGGTTCCATAATAATGATGGGAATTTCTCTTTTTAGCAATTCTTTATACCCGGCATCGCCCGGCTCACCGTCGATATCCAGATAATTGTACTGTATTTGAACAAACTCCCAGTCATGCAGCTTCAGCATTTCCAGCAGGCAATCCATATCATCATGGATAGAAAAACCTATATGCTTTATCTTTCCTTCACGCTTTTTTTGTTTAATAAAATCCACCACATTAAGATTTATCACCTTATCCATCAAGTCTTTTGCAACAGAATGCACAAGATAAAAATCAATATAATCAGTGTTTAAGCGCTCAAGACTCTCAGCAAATGTTTTTTCAAGATACTCAGGACTATCGGCCTCCCATAGTGGCATCTTATCGGCCAAATAATAACTACTTCTATCTATATTTTCAAGAGCTTTTGCCAGGGCACGCTCGCTATCTCCATCATTATACACATGCGCTGTATCGAAATAATTTATCCCGTTTTCCAGAGCATATGCCACCATCTCGTTTGTTTTTTCTTGATCCATCACACCATTATTTTGCGGCAAGCGCATGGCGCCAAACCCAAGCATAGATATTTCTCCAAGTTTGTCAAAGCAAGTTTTTTTCATATTCCCTCATTTATCCTTTATAGTTTTCTTTTCGGCATAGCCTTTACTATGCATATTATATTATAGCATACTAAACGTCAATAAATCCAAGGTAAATCTATATATTTTTAAGTAAAACTTGCTTGATATAATTTTTCGTTTTCACCCTTATTCAACTGCTGTAAAACATTATTTTATTATGTATTAGCTTAATAACCACACACATCTACAAATTTTTTATTTAGTTGATTTATTTTTATTAATCTAGTTTGTGCAACTTGCTATTTATTGTTTTATCGTCATTTTCACATTCCCTTCATGTTAATTATGACTATTTTATGACCATTTGCAGATTATATTCGCCATCTTTATCGTAATATAGTACATCTAATCATCATGTCGCATATTTTCTTCGTTAATATGTCATATTGACTTTACTATAATTCCCTTTTACAATGAAGTCATTCGAAAAGTAATCTTAGCGCACGATTTGAACTGGAGGGTATCATGAGCGAGTTTGTATATTACACACCCACAAGAGTGATTTTTAATACAAATGCGGAATTCGAAGTGGGTAGGCAGCTAAAATCTTTTGGTGCCACAAAGGTTTTAGTGCATTATGGTTCTGAGAGGGTTGTTAAATCCGGATTGATGAAAATCGTTACTGATGCAATTGCGGCTGAGGGTATCGGTTTTACATTACTTGGTGGAGTGGTTCCAAATCCGAGACTGTCAAAAGTTTATGAGGGTATAGATATTTCCCGTAAAGAAGGTGTAGACTTTATCTTAGCCGTAGGCGGCGGTTCTGTCATCGACTCTGCAAAGGCTATCGCGGTAGGCCTGTGTTACGACGGTGATGTTTGGGACTTTTTCGAAAGAAAAGGCGAGCCCAAAGATGCTATGCCTATGGGATGTGTTCTTACCATACCTGCCGCCGGCAGCGAGATGAGCTCCGGCATGGTCATTACAAAAGAAGAAGGCGGCCTAAAGCGCGATCTGGGTGCAGACTTTTGTGCTGCAAAGTTCTCGCTACTAAACGCCGAGCTGACATTAACTTTGCCCACCAGCGAAACCGTGAACGGTGTTGTGGATATTTTAATGCATACCATGGAAAGATATTTTCATCCAATGGAAGACATCGATATCACTGACCGCATTGCAGAAGGACTTTTGATTTCCGTCATGGAAACTGCACATGTATTGCAAAACGATCCAAAAAATATCGCCGCGCGTGAAAGCATTATGTGGGCCGGAAGCCTTGCACACAACGGCCTCACCGGATGTGGTAGTGGCGGCGGTGACTGGTCTACACACAATATCGAGCACGAGCTGAGCGGTATGTTTGATGTGGCACACGGCGCCGGCCTTTCCACGGTTTGGGCGTCTTGGGCACGGTATGCCCTACCCTGTATCCCACACAGGTTTGCAAAGTTTGCACATCGTGTGATGGGCGTGGCCGATAGCGGCGACCAAATAGCCGACGGACTTTCCGGCATCGATGCAATGGAATCCTTCTTTAGCAATATCGGATCACCCACAAACTATACCGAGCTTTTGGGACGTGAAGCCACACCCGAAGAAATTGACGAGATGGCTGAAAAATGTACAAATTTCGGCAAACGTACAATTGGGTCGGCGCGTGTACTTGAAAAGAATGATATTGCAACAATTTTATCAAATATAGAGTAATAACTCACACGCTATATTTAAAACACACACTCGCAATATATTGTGGGTGTGTGTTTTTGTTTTCAGCAGACAAGTTCAATTTTAATCATATTGACTTTATAATGCTTTATAACTAAAATATAAGTTGGTTGCAAAAATTATTATGTATATTATTTAAAGTTTAAGGAGAATATGTAATGAGTGCATTTGTTTACTACACACCCACAAGAGTAATTTTTGAAAAAGGTGCCCAGTTGCAAGCCGGAAAACAGCTAAAAGCTTTCGGCGCAAAAAAAGTACTAGTGCATTACGGTTCTGATCGCCTAGTAAAATCAGGCTTTATAAAAACTGTTACCGACACCATCCAAGCCGAAGGAATCGGATATACTTTGCTGGGTGGAGCTGTGCCAAATCCCAGACTTTCCAAAGCACAAGAAGGCATCGAGCTGTCACGCAAAGAAGGCGTGGATTTCATCTTAGCTGTCGGCGGTGGTTCTGTGATAGATTCGGCAAAATGTATTGCGCTAGGTCTTTGCTACGACGGCAATGTTTGGGATTTCTTTGAGCGCACTGCCGTGCCTGAAAACGCAACACCTGTGGGCACTATTCTTACTCTTCCGGCAGCCGGTAGCGAAATGAGCAACGGGCTTGTTATCACAAACGAAAACGGTAACCTAAAACGTGGCTTCACCTCAGAGCTTTGCCTTGCTAAATTCACCCTGATGAACCCCGAACTAACCCTAAGCTTGCCCACCAGTGAAACAGTAAACGGCATTGTGGATATCATGATGCACACTATGGAACGATATTTTCACCCAATGGAAGACATGGATATCACCGACCGTATTGCCGAAGGCTTGCTTTTATCCATGATGGATAGTGCACGTATTTTATACAAAGATCCCCAAAACATGCCTGCACGTGAGAGCGTGATGTGGGCCGGCAGCCTTGCTCACAACAGTCTCACCGGGTGTGGCAGCGGCGGTGGTGACTGGTCTACCCACCAAATGGAACATGAGCTAAGCGGTATGTTTGATGTGGCACACGGCGCCGGGCTTTCTACTATATGGCCTACTTGGGCACGGTATGCTATCGAATCCAACCCCCATCGTTTTGCAAAGTTTGCCCATCGTGTAATGAATATCGCAGACAGCGGAAACGAGCTATCTGACGGCATGGCAGGTATAGCCGCCATAGAAGATTTCTTCAGCAGCATCGGCTCACCCATAAACTACAGCCAGCTTTTAGGACGCCGTGCAACCGCTGAAGAAATTGAAGACATGGCAGAAAAAAGTACATTTTTTGGCAAACGCAGCCTTGGCTCTGTACGTGTACTTGAAAAATCTGATATTATTAAAATTTACTCAAATATAAGCTAACATCTTTACCGCAACAAAAAAACAACCCATTGGGTTGTTTTTTAATTAAAGTATTACGCTACCTACCATCTTTAGACTTCAGTTTTTTTAGCTTGTTGCTCTTCTTTCAATCTCTGACATGATGTTTTGGGGTATTCTTTGTTGGATCCATGAAACGCACGACATTCAACGCAATTGCCGTGTCTTGGACATGTAACATTTTTACATACGCAGTTTTCATTAATCATAATTCATACCTCCTTAGTATGTATATAACATTATCACTACTATAAAATTTTGTCAATATTCAACATAAAATTCAAGATATGCTTTTTATAAACTTGTTTTTATGCTATTATATTTATATCTAATTATAGTTTTTAAAAATTAAAGGAGTGAATTGCATATGGTAAAGCACATTGTTGGTTGGAATTTTAAAGATGGACTTTCTGAAGAAGAAAAAAAATCAGGCGCTCAAAAAACTAAGGTAGCACTTGAAAATTTAAAGGCTACTATACCGCAAATTATCGATATCACACTTGTGTGCGACCCTTGTCCTAACAGCACAAGCGACGTCGTGCTACACAGTAGCTTTGCAAGCGAAGAAGATCTTGCTATATACGTAGAGCACCCCGATCATAAAAGTGTTGCCGGTTTAGTAGGTGAAGTGTTTACAAATCGTGTATGTTTTGACTACTATGTTTAATGCTGGTCGACCATTTTAAAATCAAATTTTAAATCTGCCTTTATTGGCAGATTTTTTTATATATGTATTGATTTTTAATTAATTATGAAATATAATACATATTGTATCGAATTTTGTGGTATTTTTGTATTTTTCCGTCGTTTTCAATTAGCACCATTAAAAGTTAGGTAATTTTATGCAAAATTTTGAAAAAGAATTAGCCCATATTGCCATGTCAAATATGCGTAATATCGCATATATAGTAGACCCTGTCACTTTTGAGCTATTATATGTGAACGACATTGCTAAAAAGTTGTGGAATGTCAGCACCACGGAATACAAGGGCAAGAAATGTTATGAATTAATCCACCATAAAAATGTTGTGTGTGAATTTTGTCCCAATAAATATATAGAAAAAGATAATTTTTTCACATGGGATACATATAACGAGGTTGTCGACCGTCATTTTGAGATGACTGATCGCATGATTGATGTAGATGGCCGCCAGCTGAAATTGCAAATAGGTGTAGATATCACCGACTCAAAAAATCAAATATCCAGCTTACAACATCGCCTTACACTTGAGGAGACTTTACTTCGCTGTGTACAAATTTTATCTGCCAACGAAGACACCGATGTTGCTATAAACACCCTTTTAGATACTATAGGCGATTTTTATGATGCAGACAGAGTTTTTATATACGAGGTTTCAGAGGATAAAGATTTCCTCTCGAAAATTTACGACTGGGCAAAAGCCGGCCAGGTTCCTATGCCGGAAGAATACAACAAAGTTCCGGGCAATCTTTTTTCTTTTTGGAGAATAAAAGAACCCAGCAATAAAGTTACATTAATTGATAATTTTAACAACCATCCGGAAATAAATCAGGAAACATGCCAAGCTTTGAATTTGTCAGGGATTCATTCCATGATGGTATCTCCTTTGATGATGACCGACAGAATACTTGGGTTTTTAGGCGTTGTCAACATCAACAAAAACATTGATGAAAGTTTATTTTTACATTCTGTATCGCTTTTTATTGCCAGCGACTTGAAAGACTATACCATTCGCAAAGAACTGGAATATATAGCGTCTGTAGATCCACTTACCGGCCTTTATAACCGCAGCAAATATGCGCAGGTAATCAATCAATTGATAGCTGATAAGGTGGATTCGGTTGGGATTGTGTATCTTGATATCAATGGCTTAAAGCAGGTAAATGATACTTATGGCCATGAATACGGTGACAAGCTTATACTGAAAACGGTCGAGATGATGCGTACATTTTTTTCTCAGCATCTGTTTCGCACAGGCGGAGACGAGTTTGTTATATTATCAGTAAACATTGACCGAAGTGAGTTTGAAAAAAAGCTTTCCATGCTTCGTACAATGTCTGAAGATCGCACTGATTTGACACTATCCATCGGTAGTGCTTTTTGTACCGACACAAGCGAAATATATCAGCAAATAGCCTATGCTGACGAGCTGATGTATGTGGATAAGCAGACATACTATACCGCTTCACGCAGCCACATAAAAACATACCACGCCACTGTTGCCGCAGACTTGAACGCTTCCATCAGCGCCGGTGATTTTTTTGTAATGCTTCAGCCTAAGGTATCTGTCACAGGTGAAAAAGTGATGGGTGCCGAGGCATTGGTTCGTAAAAAAGATCAAAACGGTGGTTTTATTCCTCCCGATAAGTTTTTACCTGTGTATGAATCAGACGGCATAATACATCTTTTAGATTTCCATGTTCTTGACAGCGTGTGTGCTCAGCTAAAAAAATGGAAAGATGACGGTATCCCCCTTGTGCCTATCTCTGTCAATTTTTCTCGTGTCACCATCCTTGAATATCATATTGCACAGCGCATTTATGACGTATGCAAAAAACATGATATCGAATCTAAGTGGATCACCATAGAGCTTACCGAGCATATCAGCAACATCCTTGTGGATAACCTAAACGATATCTTAGAAGCCATAAAGTCTTATGGATTTAAAATTTCTTTAGACGATTTTGGACGTGAATACGCAAATTTATCCATACTTTCAAAAATAGCGTTCAATGAAATCAAAGTAGATAAAAGCCTTATTGACAATCTTGTGTCGCTACCAGAAACATCCACGGCCCTGCGGTGTATCACTGAAATGTGTAACGCATACAGGCCCACTTGTATTGTGGTAGAGGGTGTAGAGACACTCGAGCAAGTTGAAAGATTGCGTGAAATGAGCGATTCCATCACATATTTACAAGGATATTTCTACTCAAGGCCCCTTCTTCCCGATGCGTTTTTACAGTATATGCTTAAAATCAATAATATATAAACCATATCATACATAAAAATCTCAGCTCGGCCAAGAAAGTACTAAGTGCAAGAAAACAAAAAATCTCGCAAAGGCGCATATATAGTATATGTAACTACCACGATATTTTACGATGCAATTGGTGATTTATTGACGAACTAAACGGAGTAGCCTCACTTTACGTGAAGATACTCCGTTTTTTGTTTTATCTATCCATGCTACGCTATCATTTTTTTCTTTTCATGTACATCGCCAAAATAACAATTCCCACTACGGCAATCAAAATAACTGCGCACAATACAAGTACATAGAGATTATGTGTGTTTTCCGCATTTTGTTGTGCTTCCATCTCTTGTGCAGCTTTTTCTTCCTCGGCTTTTTTTGCTACTTCTTCTGCCAGGCGCTGGGCTTCTTGCTCTTCTTCTAAGCGCCGAGCTTCCTCTTCCGCCGCAATTTGCTCTTCTTGCGCATATGTTGTGATATTTTCCATCATATCATTTCCGGTATCCGGCTGGGTAAGACTAAACGCCAAGCCAAACTTTCGCAAATCATACGGTC
>CAYJIG010000033.1:0-21205 GCA_964370165.1 uncultured Oscillospiraceae bacterium | reverse complement strand
ATAAAAAAACAGCCATAAAAGGCTATGCCCCTTATGGCTATTCGTTATGGTGCCGCTGACCGGACTTGAACCGGTACGATATTGCTATCGAGGGATTTTAAGTCCCTTGTGTCTGCCGATTCCACCACAGCGGCGAACGGCTACCTTAATATATTACATCATTTGTTTTGATTTGTCAATTCAAATTAGCTATAAAAAACTGTGGAACAAATGTTCCACAGAATCTACTACTAAAAATTACAATGGGATATTCCCGTGACGTTTAGGCGGCAGGCTTTGCCTTTTACCACTACACGCCGCAAGCGCCGCACACACACGCATCCGTGTTTCCGAGGGTAAAATAACATCTTCAATATACCCAAGCTGTGCTGCGGGATACGGCCCCGAAAACTTCTCTCTATATTCGGCAATCATCTCGGCACGTTTTGCAGCGGGATCTTCAGCAGCGTCTATATCACGCTTAAACACAATATTGGCGGCACCTTCGGCACCCATTACAGCAATCTCGGCGCTGGGCCATGCAAATCCCATGTCGGCACCAAGCGCACTACAACACATTGCGATATATGCGCCACCGTAAGCTTTTCGTGTCACCACGGTGATTTTTGGCACAGTAGCCTCACTGTATGCAAACAATAGCTTTGCACCATGACGAATAATACCACTGTGTTCTTGGTCGCATCCCGGCAAAAACCCGGGCACATCAACCAACGTGACTAAAGGAATGTTGAATGCATCACACCTGCGTACAAAACGCGCCGCTTTATCTGATGCATCCACATCAAGACACCCGGCCTGAACCTTTGGCTGGTTTGCCACAATACCTACACAACGCCCACCCATACGTGCAAAACCTGTGATGATATTTTTGGCAAACATAGGCTGCACGTCGAAAAACTCGCCATCATCTACTATGTTATTGATAACATCATACATGTCATACGCCTTGTTTGGGCTGTTTGGAACAATAGTGTTTAAAGATTCAGCAAGACGATTTGTGGCATCGCTTGCCACTTTGCGTGGTGGCGGTACGTCGTTGTGTGCCGGCAAAAACGATAGCAAACGACGTATTTCTTCAATACACGCGGTATCGTTTTTAGACATGAAATGTGCCACACCACTTGTTTCGTTGTGTACACGAGCACCGCCCAGCGCCTCGAAAGTCACATCTTCGCCTGTAACGGTTTTAATAACCTCAGGCCCGGTGATAAACATGTGTGATGTATCCTCCACCATAAAGATGAAATCAGTGATGGCAGGGGAGTACACTGCACCGCCTGCACACGGGCCCATGATGGCGCTGATTTGCGGAATAACACCCGAAGAAATGGTGTTGCGATAAAATATCTTACCAAACCCGTTCAGCGACGGCACACCTTCCTGTATACGTGCGCCACCGGAATCCATCATACCTACAATGGGTGCACGGTTTGCAAGCGCAAGATCTTGAACCTTTGCAATTTTATCGGCATGCATCTCGCCTAAAGAACCACCAAGCACGGTGAAATCCTGAGCATATGCATATACTGTGCGCCCATCGACCATGCCGAACCCAGTCACAACACCGTCGCAAGGCGCGCCTTTCTTCTCCATACCAAATTGTGTACACCGATGCTCTACAAAAGCATCAAGCTCGCAAAAAGTACCTGAATCAAACAAAAGGTCTAAACGCTGACGTGCAGTCAATTTTCCTTTTTTATTTTGGGCCTCTATGCGCTTTGCGCCACCACCCAGATGAAGTGTTTCTCTTTTTTGTTTTAAAGTATCCAACTTCGGTAAATCCTCCTTAATTTTCAGTGCGGCATCACATTGATGAAACCGCAGTATCTGTTCGTAAAACAACGTGTTTACGCAACATATACCCTTAAAATTATGTTTTAAAAGCACGTGCATTCCATGCACCACGTAATTATATCAAATTTTTTAAATAAAATCCACATTTTTTGCAAAAAAACTTAGTTTTGCAAACTATTTTTTTGATTTAACGTATGTGTACCGGCTTTAAAGAGGATAAAAAATACCCACAATTTACAATAGTGTAAATTGTGGGTGATATAGTTGGTATTATACTACGGTTTATACATTGGTTTTTGAGATGAAACTCTCATAATCGTGTAAATTTTTTCTTAAAAGAGCTGGAGTGTCAAGGCTGTATGGACAGTGGTTTGAACAGTTTTTACAGTCTATACAATCTTTAATTTTATACATTTTTTCTTTACTCTCATCTGTAATAAAGCCTTCTGTTGGTGCACGTCGCAAAAGAAGTGACATTCTTGCAGCCGTTGGAATATCTATATTTGCAGGACATGGTAGGCAGTATCCGCAGGCGCGACAAAAATTGCCACAAAGCTCAAGTCTTTCATTTTGTATAAACGAAGCTCTCTCTTCTGTCATAATCGGCTCGTTGTTTTGATAGCTTAAAAATTCGTTTAACTCGCTCTCTTTTTGTATTCCCCATATAGGCAACACGTTATCAAACTGTGATAAGTAAGCATAAGCGGTTGCTGAGTCATTTATCAGCCCGCCTGATAATGCTTTCATGCAAATATAGCCAATATTTTTTTCCTTGCATAATTTCACAAGCTCGATTTCCTTTTCATCGGCCAGGTAAGAAAACGGAAACTGTAATGTGTCATATAACCCTGATTTGGCTGCTTCGATAGCCACTGCCAGCCTATGATTAGATATTGATATATGGCGAATTTTCCCTTGTGCTTTAGCTTCCAGCATGGCTTCATAAGCACCTGTACCATCATTCGGTTTTGGGCAAAATTTCGGGTTGTGAAATTGATAAATATCAATATAATCTGTTTTCAAAAGTTTAAGGCTTGTTTCAAGATCTTTTTTTATGCCATCCGGTGTAACCGAGGCAGTTTTCGAGGCGATAATAATGTCGTTTCTCACTTCGCTTAGCGCATAACCAAGTTTTTCTTCACTGTCTGAATACACCCTTGCGGTATCATAAAAATTCACACCATTATTATACGCTTTTTGTAATATGGTTTTTGCCTCTTGCATAGAAACCCTTTGAATAGGTAAAGCGCCAAACCCATTAAAATTCACCTTTATATTTGTTCTTCCAAGGATAACGGTTTTCATGTGATTATCTCCTTATATACCTGTGAATTTTCTACGTTAAATGCGAACATTGGGACGGCAGCTCGCGAATTTATTGCGATAGAGATTAGTTATAGGCATATTTAAAAGAATTGCTCGGTCACATCCATCATGGTAACCGAGCAAATAATGTGTTTATATTAGAAAGTGTCGATGACCTCTACTTTATGACGGTTGTTTTTAACAAACTCTTTCACGACATCTTTGTGAGGAACAGCGCCCACAGCGCTCATTTGTTGCACGGTATATGCGGCGGTGGCGCTGGCAAACAGTGACGACTCCAGCATATCCATTTCCATGACTTGAGCGCTTAAAAAGCCTGCCATGAAAGAGTCGCCGGCGCCCACAGTGCTTACCACTTTTTCTACAGGGAAAGGTTTTACCATATACTCTTTTTTGAAGTCTGTGATATATGAGCCGTCTGAGCCCATCTTCACCACAAAATACTTCATGTCAAACTGTTCCATCTTTGTGCGCATTTTTCTGACGTCTTTTTCGCCGGTGATGTGAATAGCTTCGTTGTAGCTAGGCGCAAAAATATCGGTGTGTTGCAAAACAGGCTCGATTTTACCCCACCAGTCGCCTTCGTGGTTGAACACAGTGTCTACAGCGGTTAAAGTGCCGTTTTTGCGTGCTTTTTCAAATATCGGGACAATACCCTGACCGTCTATGCAATTCATCCTGTAATAGCTGTTCAGGCTGATGACTTTAGTGTTTTCAAGCATCTCGGGAGTGATTTGCTCGGGTTTGATCTGGCTGAAAATGTCGTTACTCATCAAAAAATGACGCTCGCCTGAAGGTTCGGTCAATGCAATATTGGTAGCTGTGTTATAATCAGGCACAGTACGAATACCCGAGCAATCAACGCCATGTTTCTCAAAAAAGCTTTTCATAAAGTCGCCGTTTGCATCTGCGCCAACAGCCGACACAAGCCCGGTTTTCATGCCAAGGGCCGCAGCGTTTACCGTTACATTACATCCGTCACCACCCGGTGCTGTGTCTAGGTCTACATGGGTAGAGTCCACCTCAAGCACACGTGGCGTGATAGGTTTTACCAAAATGTCATACACTATAAAGCCGACAGATAAAATATCCAAAAATAAATCCTCCACTAAATATACTGTAAATTTACTATGTGGCTAAACCCATAGCATTTCATTCTAAATTATTTTATCATGTTTTCAGATGTGATTTCAAGTGTAGGAGAATAAGTGATTGAAATAAAATACATATTTGCAAAAAAACAGCCTATAAGGGTATAATGTAAACAATAAAACATATCAGCGGAGGAGTATATGGAAATATCTTCCTTATTATTAGAAAAAAAGTGTCCGTTTGCGCTAGAGATTTTCCCGCCTAAACGCCACAGTAAGGTAGAGTCGGTGTATGGGATGATAGGCGAAATGGGCGAGGTTCCGGCAGACTATATCAGCGTGACATACAGCGCAGGTGGTGACGGAGCCAAAGAATACACAGCAAAAATTGCGACGTATATACAAGAAACACAAAACAAGCCTGCTTTGGCACACCTTACCTGTGCCACACAAAGTAAATACGAAATAAAACAAAGATTGCAAGAGCTGAAAGACGGCGGCATTAAAAATATCTTGGCTTTGCGTGGGGATGACGCCGCATCGGCCGGGGACTATCACTATGCGGTGGATTTAGTGCGGGAAATATCGGAGTTTGGCGGGTTTTATATAGCAGGCGCATGCTATCCCGAGGCTCATCCCGAAAGCGAGAGTGTTGAAAAAGACATAGAGTATTTAAAACAAAAGAAGGAAGCCGGTGTAGGACATTTTGTGTCTCAGCTATTTTTTGATAACGAAAAGTTTTACACTTTTTTAGAAAACATAAAAAATAAAGGAATACACTGCCCCATAGAAGCCGGTATTATGCCTTTGACACAGCCGGGCCAGCTGGAACGCATGATTTCACTGTCGTCTGCCAGCATACCGGCATCACTGTCGAAGTGGGTTAGCCTTTACAATGATGATGCAGACTCGTTTTATAAGGCGGGCATAGAGTATACAGTGTTGCAAATTCGTGAGCTGATTGAAAACAATGTGAGTGGTATACATCTTTACGCCATGAATAAGCCAGGTGTGGCAAAAGAAATATATGATAATATAAAAGATTTACTTTAAAGCATATGTTTTATATATATAAAGAGGAAGTATGGAAATTTCGGTAAAGTTGCAAGTGGATGAAAAAGAAGTATATAGACATTTGGGGTTCGGCGATGCTGTGCCGAGCAAAACAGATGTTGCGGGAATAAAAGACGCTATATTGCGGCTACAAGAGTCTGTGCGGGCAAGGTTTGCGTACGCACGGTTTTCTCTTTTTGAGAATGAAAACGGCGAGCTCGCCATGAAAGGCGTATCACTGGGCTTTCCTGCCATTCAAAGACATCTTGTTGGATGCAATGAATGTATACTGATGGGTGTAAGCCTTGGAAAGCAAACAGACATGCTTTTGCGCAGTGTTCAGGTACTGGACATGGCAAAGGCAGTGTTGATAGACGCGGCGGCCTCGGTATTGATAGAGCAGTACGCCGATTATATAGAAGAAAACCTAAGAAAAGACGTGCAAAAAGAAGCACTTTTTTTGACGGGGCGGTTTTCGCCGGGGTACGGTGATTTTCCGTTATCGGTACAAAAAGACATATTATGGCTGATATCGGCCGAAAAGCAAATAGGTATGGGGCAGACAAAAGACGGCATGCTGATACCGGCAAAAAGCATCACGGCGGTATTGGGTATCTCAAAAACCGATAAAAAGGGATATTTGGCCGCATGTGATGAGTGTAGTATGAAAGAAAAATGCCAAAGACGCAAGGAAGGGGTACTTTGTGGAAAAATACTTTAATGAACAACGACTGACTATATTAGACGGCGCCATGGGCACGTTGCTACAAAAGGCAGGCGTTGAAACAGGAAAACATCCTGAAGTTTTGAATATAACTCATGCTGAAGAAGTGGTGAAAATTCACTCGGCATATGTAAACGCAGGCTCTGAGATTATTTATGCAAACACATTTGGTGCCAATGTGAAAAAATTACAGGGCAGTGGGTATACGCCAAAAGATGTGATAACAGCGGGTATTGCCTGCGCAAAAAAAGCCGCCGGCGCAAAGGCAAAAGTTGCGCTTGATATAGGGCCTTTGGGTGAGATGATGGAGCCCAGCGGTACGTTAAGCTTTGAAGCCGGCTACAATGCTTTTTGTGAAGTGGTGAAGGCAGGCAAAAAAGCAGGCGCCGAGCTTATAGTGATAGAAACCATGACAGATCTGCTTGAGACAAAAGCGGCAGTACTGGCGGCTGTTGAAAATTCGGATTTGCCTGTGATGGTATCAATGAGCTTTGAGGAAGACGGACGCACGTTTGCGGGTGTGCCTGTGGAAGGCTTTGCCTCGTGTATAGGCCCACTTGGTGTGTCGGCACTTGGCATAAACTGCTCGCTTGGCCCGGTTGAAGTGATGCCTTTGTTACAGCGCCTGTGTAGTGCCACCACGTTGCCTGTGTTTGCTGTGCCGAATGCAGGCTTGCCGCATCCGGTTTTAGGCACATACGACTTGTCGGACGAAGAGTTCACACAGCATATGCAAGAATGTGTGAAAATGGGTGTGTCGCTGATAGGTGGATGCTGCGGAACAACACCCGATACCATTAAAATGCTATCGAAGGCCTTTTCGGGTAAAGTGCCGTCAAAGCGGTGTGTGAAAATACCCTCACGTGTTTGTGGCGTCACCAAGGTAGTGGACATAAACGGCGTGGTGTCTATTGGCGAGCGGATAAACCCCACCGGCAAAAAGCGACTACAAGAAGCGCTGAGGCAGGGAGACCTAAGCTATGTGCAAACACTGGCGGTAGAGCAAGAAAAGGCCGGTGCTAAAATTTTAGACGTGAATGTGGGCGCAGTGGGTGTAGACGAAGAGGTGCATTTACCGCTGGCGGTAAAGGCGGTGCAGGCGGTGAGTGGCCTGCCACTACAGCTGGATTCGTCAAACCCGAAAGCGATTGCGGCGGCGTTGCGAGTATATTGTGGCAAAGCAGTGGTGAACTCCACCAGTGGTGAAGATGAAAAAATGAAAGCGATACTGCCACTGTGTAAAAAATACGGTGCTGCGGTGGTGGGTTTGTGTCTTGACGAAGAAGGCATCGCAAAAACAGCCGAAAAACGTGTGAAAATAGCAAATATCATCTTACAGCGTGCTTTAGAGGAAGGCATGCCAAAAGAAGATGTGTGGATAGACTGTTTGTGCCTTTCGGCAGGCGCAGAGGCGAGCGCCGCCGAGGTTGTGCTGAACGCCATAAGCGAAGTGAAAAAACAACTGGGCCTAAAAACCGTGCTGGGTGTCAGCAATATAAGCTTTGGCTTGCCGAATAGAGAACTTTTGAATCGTTCGTTTTTAGCTATGGCATTGCAGTCGGGGCTGGATTTGCCTATTTTAAATCCGGGCGATGCGGCAATGATGGACACGGTGTCGGCATACTCAGCACTTTTAGAAGGTGAAAGCGCGCAAAAGGCATACGTACAGAGGTGTGAGGGCAGAAAGTCTGAAAACAACACCAAAAGCGTGCCGTCGGAAATAAACCTTTCGCAAGCTATAGAACAAGGCCTTAAAAGCACAGCGCAAAAAGAAGCAAAGCGGATTTTGGAAGAAGATAAACTGGAGCCACTTGCCATCGTGGAAAGGTGGATAATACCTGCGCTGGAAGAAGTGGGCAAGGGTTTTGAAGAAAAGCGTGTGTTTTTGCCAGGTCTTCTTGCCTCGGCCACAGCGGCGCAGGCGGCGTTTTCCATACTACGCGACAAAATGGGCACAGCACCTGCCACAGGCGGGCCGGTAGTGGTGGCGACAGTGCAGGGTGACGTGCACGACATAGGCAAAAACATCGCCAAAACAGTGATGGAAAGCTATGGCATATCGGTGATAGACCTAGGCAGAGACGTTGCGCCGCAAGATGTTTTACAGGCGGTGCAAAAGCACGACGCAAAAATGGTAGGGCTTTCTGCACTGATGACAACCACACTGCCGGCCATGGAAAAAACTGTTGAGCTTTTGAAAGAACAAACGCCAAACTGCAAAATCATGCTGGGCGGCGCAGTGCTTACAGAGGAGTATGTAAAAGACATAGGCGCAGACCTATTTGCGAAAAACGCTAAGATTTCGGCCGAGTATGCGCATAAATTCTTCAGTGAAAAATAAGGCTGTAAAAGAGACTTTTCTGCTAGAATAAGATACGTTTGATTGACACGGGTTGCATATATGTGGTATAAACATAGATGGTATCGCACAATATTTATGATATTTGTGTGATATCGTCTATATTTATTTGAAGGAGGGCAGAGGATAACATATAAACTTTTGAAAGTGGGTGAGAGGGTACACAAAACAAGATAAAAGCTATACAAAAGCGCCAGAACCGCCCAGCGGTTGACGAGGTAGGAGAAGTATCGAACATTCGGCGGATGTCTCCTTGCACTATGCCATGTGCACAGTCGGCTTACAAATATTAAAAGTAATTTTAATGACAAAAATCCGACAATGGCAACAAATAAACACTGGTTTATAATTAATGGGACAGTGATGTGTTTCAGGTGTCCCTTGGCTGTTATTGCCATATATATAATGCCTATTCAGAGGCAAAAAGACAAAACATACATGAAAAAGAAAGTGGGATATCCATTTTCTTTGTGTTGTTTTATGTCAAAAACAAATATACAGCACGAAGATAGCAAAAAAGCTATCCATTTTTTCGTGCGGTCAAAAAACGAAAATGGAGAAAATATATGTGTGGAATTGTAGGATATACAGGCACAGAAAAAGCAAAACCTAAACTTTTAGCAGGGCTGAGCCGCCTTGAATACAGAGGATATGACAGCGCAGGTATGTCACTTTTTGATGAAAGTGGAAATATTGAAACCTATAAAGCAAAAGGCAGGATTGCACATCTGGCAAAAATGGTGGAAAAAAAGGGCGAGGCGGCAACATGTGGCATAGCCCACACAAGGTGGGCCACACACGGCGTGCCAAACGACGTGAACTCACACCCACATGCCACTGAAAAGCTTAGCTTGGTGCACAACGGTATTATTGAAAACTATCTTGAACTGAAAGCGTTTTTGGAAGAAAATGGGTACATATTTGTCTCGGAAACCGACACTGAAATTGCCGCAAAAATGGTGGATTATTATTATGACGGTGACCCCAAAACAGCCATAATAAACGCATGCAAGCGCTTTGAGGGGGCATATGCGTTGGGCATTATCTTTAACGATTACAAAAATGAAATTTTCGCAACACGGCTAGGAAGCCCACTGGTGGTGACAAAGTCGGAAGACGGGTTTTACATTGCCTCAGACATGCCGGCCAGCCTTGAATACACAAGAGACTATTTTTCACTGCTTGAGGGTGAAATAGCACATTTGCAGTCAAAAGACAAAGTGTATTTTTATAAAGAAGACGGCAAAGAAGTAAAAAAAGAGATGCAAACATCTACTCTTGAGTTTGAAGAAGCCGAAAAAGGCGAGTATGACTACTACATGATGAAAGAGATAAACGAGCAACCAAAAGCGCTGAAACGCACGATTTTTCATCGTATAAATGATGACTTTACGCTTGATTTTTCTGCCGATGATATCACGGACGACTTTTTTGATTCTTTTAGACATATCTATATAGTGGGCTGTGGCACGGCGTATTATGCGGCCACGCTGGGCAAAGAAATCATTAAGCGTGTGGCGAAGATAAACGTGTCGATAGAAATAGCCTCAGAGTTTCGCTACAATCCGCCGATTTTGCGCGAGCATGACCTTGTGATGCTGGTGTCACAGTCGGGCGAGACGGCAGACACTTTGGCGGCGTTGCGCCTGGCAAAAAGCAGAGGTGTCACCACGCTTGCTGTGGTGAATGTACCCGGTTCGGCCATTGCACTGGAGGCAGACAAAGTACTGCAAACATACGCAGGCCCGGAAATTGCCGTGGCCAGCACAAAGGCGTTTAGTGTTCAGGTGGCCAGCATGTATCTTGTGGCCATAAAAACAGCCATGGTTAAAGGCGCATGCACGGGGCAAGAAGGCGAAACAATGCTGAGGCAGCTGAAAGAAACAGTGGAAAACATGGACGAAATATTTGCGCTGAATGATGTGTGCCACGACATCGCAAAAGAGTTTTCCAAAGCGCAAAGTATGTTTTACATCGGGCGTGGATATGACGCAAGCTTGTCCACAGAAGGTGCACTGAAACTGAAAGAAATATCCTATATTCATGCCGAGGCATATGCCGCAGGAGAGCTGAAACATGGCACGATATCGCTGATTACCGAAGAAACGCCTGTGATTGCACTGGTGACGGATAAGCGACTGGCTAAAAAAACCATCAGCAACATGAAAGAGGTAAAAGCACGTGGCGGGAAAATCACAGCGGTGTGCCTCAGTGGCATAGACATCCCAAAAGATGCGTATGACACACTGATATCGATAAAGTGTAAACACACGTTGTTTGCGCCGTTGTATGCCATTATTCCGCTTCAGTTATTGGCATACCACACAGCGGTGATAAAGGGTTGTGACGTGGATAAACCGCGCAATTTGGCAAAGTCTGTGACGGTGGAGTGATAGTTTATTTGTAGCATAATAATTAGTATGCTGTTTGATTGCTTATATGCAGCAATAAAGAAAAAGCCTTTACACAACTTCCAATAAACCATAGCACGCAAAAAAGATGAGTATTTATACTCATCTTTTTTGCGTGTTACATATAAAATGAAATTAAATAAACATTAATACACCTGATATCAGCAGTAAAACATAAGTGATCTTTAAAAATAGCTGTTGGTCGATTTTATCATATATTTTGTTTCCAAAAAACATACTTAACAATGCTGTAGGTATGGCGAGAAGTGACATGATGGTAACTTCGGTTGTGAACAGTCCGCTTTGAATATGAGTGAACATTAAAATACCGTTAAGTAATATCCATAAAATAGCCAAACTTGCCCTAAACTGGTGCTTGTCTTTTAAAGCATACACAGCATAAATGACTAAAAGACTGCCGCCGCTTACAAACATCCCGTGGATAATACCGGCCAGCACAACAACAATGAACATTATAGCAACAGGTAGCTTCACTTCTTTTTTAATAAAAAGTTTTTTCAAAGCCACGCCCATAATCAGTGCGCCGTAAACATAAAGGAGGGTGCTTGTAGGTACAACGCCCAAAAGATAAATACCGATTGCCATGCCGATTAGCATGAAAACAGACATTTTCAGAACTTCTTTTTTGTTGATATATTGATGATTTTTCACTACAACCAGTACGGAAATAGCAATAGAAACCACATTTAATATCGGTTTTGCAGTGTCTAGGCCTACCAATGATATTGAAAACGGCATGGCAAGCATGGTGCCTGCAAACCCGGTTATTGATTGAATGATGTTTGTAACAAAAATAACGACAAAAAATAAAATATTATTAATCACTTTTCACCCTACCTGTTTACATGGCTTCTTCGAATATTTTTTCTATATCTTGCGCACAAGTAGGTCGTGGATTTACTTTAGTGTTGGCGCTTTTCATCGAGTCTATAGCCATCGCCGGGATAGATTCCATTGTGACATTTAGCTCTGAAAGTGTTTTCGGAATTTCCAACTCTTTTGAAATATCAAAAATTGCATCAATAAGCATTTGTTTTTCAAACGGTGTAACAAAGTCTCTTGATATACATCTATAAATCTTCTCTAGCTTCTCGAGCTCGACATGATCTATGTTATATTTCATAACATGAGGTAAAAGTACAGCATTTGCCACACCGTGAGGAATGTTGAAAACACCACCCAAAGGATGCGCCATGGCGTGCACGTTGCCAAGTTTTGCTCTTGCGAAAGCTATTCCGGCAAATGTACTGCCAACAAGCATTCCCGAAGCCGCATCGACATTTTTCCTGTCGGCCACAAAAGACCTGATGTTTTTGCCCAGAAGATCGAGTGCTTTTTCTGCCATACAGTCGGTGAAAGGAGTAGCGTCTTTTGAAATGTATGACTCCAGCGCATGAACTATGGCATCCAGGCCTGTGGGTGCGGCGATATGCTTTGGCAGGGATAAAATAAAATTAGGGTCAAGAATAGCGTATGCCGGAATGATGTTAGGGCTACCAATAGAAAACTTAAAGCTTCGTTTATGGTCTGTTATAACAGAAGATGCCGTGACTTCGCTGCCGGTACCGGCAGTGGTAGGTATGGCCACAATAGGCATGATTTTCCCGGGTACATTTCCTACACCTTCATAGTCGGTGACCTTGCCGCCAAAAGTAGCCAAAACAGCGGTAGCTTTTGCAACATCCATGGGCGATCCACCGCCGAAAGCCACCATGCCTTCAGCGCCGCTTTCTTTAAAGAATGCAGTTGCTTTTTCTACTGTTTCAATGGATGGGTTTGGCTCTATATCTGAAAATACGGTGTATTCTATGCCACCGTCTTTTAAGGCATTGGTTACTTCGTCTGCAAACCCTAAACTCACAAGGGAGGCATCTGTCACCACAAGCACAGACTTTATGTTGTTTTCGGCTAAAAGATTTGGAAGTTTTTTCACAGCGCCCATACCAAATATAATATTTTGACCTAGCGAAAAATTAAAATCGTTCATAAGGATACTCCTTTTTTGAATGGTTATGATTATTATCTCTAATAATCACTGGTGGAAATAGCTGATAAATTAACGCAAGTAAATAGGCATCGGAGATGAATCCGATGCCTATTTGGTCCAGCCTAAGGCTGGTGGTGCGCGCGGAGGGACTTGAACCCACACGTCGAAAGACACTAGATCCTAAATCTAGCGCGTCTGCCAATTCCGCCACGCGCGCATGCATTAACTGCAACTCCTATATAATAACAAATAAAAATTGATTAGTCAAGACAAAAATATATAAATTTATTTTGTAATTTATATATTTTTATAATATACTTATATATGTATGAAAATATATAGTGTTGCACTGCACTAATACACACGGAGGATGTAATGCCAAAGTTTACCACACTATACAGTAGCTCGGCGGGAAATTGCGCTGTGGTGGAACAAAACGGACAGTTTATATTGATTGATATGGGTGGCAGCTGTAAAGCCACCTGTGCCGGAATAGATGAAGTAGGCCTTTGCATGGATAACTTGCAGGGGATTATACTCACACATGAGCACAGCGACCACGTAAAAGGCCTGAAAGTGTTTTTGAAACGATACAATGTCCCGGTGTGGGGTAGTATCGGCACGCTGGCTTTTGCGCAGTCGGCCGGTGCTGTGCCCAAAGAGGCAAACTTGATGGAGATACATCGGCCAATTCAAATGGCAGGCTTTACTATACGCCCGTTTTCCACCAGTCACGACGCGGCGGAGTGTCTTGGCTTTCGGCTGGAATCCATGCATGAAGAAGGCTCGATAATGGCTATAGCCACTGACCTTGGATATGTTTCAAAAGAGGTGTTGGATGCATTCGATGGGGTCAGTCTTGCTGTTTTAGAGGCGAACTACGACGATGGTATGCTAAAAAACGGTAGATATCACTATGCGCTTAAAAAACGAATTTTTTCGCAAAGAGGCCATTTGTCAAATAAAGACGCCGCAAAAACAGTGGCAAAATGTATAGCCTCGGGCGCAAAAAACGCAGTGATGTGCCATTTATCTAAAGAAAATAATCACCCAAAAATAGTGCAAAAAGAGGTGGAAGATGCGCTGTATGAATGGGGCATCACAGATAAAAGCAGGGTGCATGTAGCGAAAAGAGACAAGCCGGGCGAGTGGATAGAATTTTAAAAGGGGTGCTTTGTGAGGCAGATAACAGTGATAGCAATGGGTAAACTTTCTGCGTTTTATGCGCAGGGTGTGGCCGAATATACAAAGAGGATACAGGGGTTTTGCAAGTTTGAGATAATAGAGCTTTCGGAAGAGACTATAAACGAAAAAAATGCATCAAAGGCCGTGATAGACGCAGCCTTGCAAAAAGAAGGCGTGCGAATTTTGGCCGCAGTGCCCAAAAACGCCAAAATAGTAGCGATGTGTGTGGAAGGAAAACACCTTACCAGCGAAGAATTTTCACAGACGTTTAACGACGTCGCCCAAAGTGGCACCTCGTGTATGGCGTTTGTGATAGGCTCATCACACGGCCTGTGCAGTGCGGTGAAAGATAAAGCTTTTTTAAAGCTGTCTTTATCGAAGATGACGCTGCCACATCAGCTGGCACGTTTGGTACTGACAGAGCAGATATACCGTGCGCTAAGCATCACAGCAGGCACAAAATATCACAAATAAAAATAGTAACATAAACGGTGGAGGATAAACACAGATGCGCAGTGTGGCAAAAAACTTTAAAGGAGATACCACAAGGCTTATTTTAGGCCCGGCGTTTAAGTTACTCGAGGCCGTTCTTGAGCTGTTTGTGCCGCTGGTAATGGCACGCATGATAGACAGGGCGGTTGCCGGCGATGTATCTGCTTTGTGGAAAGACGGCCTTGTTTTGCTGTCTTTGGCGGTAGGCGGGATAATATCAGCGACGATATGCCAGTATTTTGCCGCAGAAAGCGCAGGCAGGTTTGGTGCCAAACTACGTGCTCAGATATATGAACATGTGCTGGGTTTTTCCTCTAAAGAAAGCGAAAAGTTTGGCGGCGCCGGTCTTATCACTCGTATGACAAACGATACTATGCATATTCAAACCGGCGTGAATATGTTTATACGACTGGGTGTAAGGGCGCCGTTTTTGATAATCGGTGGGCTGGTGATGGCGCTGTATTTAAACGTCGAGATAGGCATACTTTTTTTGATAACAACGGCGGTGATAGCTGTTGTGCTTTATGCTGTGATAAAAATCACCCTGCCGGGGTATAAGAAAATACAAACAGGCCAAGACAACATGGCACGGATAACGTCGGAAAATATGGCAGGTATCAGGGTGATTCGTGCATTTGCCAGAAAAGACAAAGAAGTGAAAGCCTTTGATGATGCGGCAGAAGACTTGTCTAACCTGGTGATAAAAATAGGTAAAATATCGGCGGCGCTGAACCCGCTAACTTCCTTGGTCGTGGGTTTTGCCACGGTTGGAATAGTGTATCTTGGTGGGTTTATGACCTTCCAAGGCGAAAGCACACCGGGTGAAGTAATAGCACTTGTCAGCTACATGAACCAAATCATGCTGGCGATGGTGGTGGGTGCAAACTTGATAGTGTTGTTTACAAAAGCATTGGCCAGCCTTGGACGGGTAAGCGAGGTGCTGGACTGTGAAACATCCATCGTAGACGGCCCGGGCGCAACAAAAGTGAAAGACGCCGCAGCGATAAGTTTTACGAATGTGGATTTCAGGTACCATGAAAAAGCCGAGCTTGCCCTTGGGGATATCAGCTTTTCGGTAAAGCAAGGGCAAACGGTGGGGATTATCGGTGGTACAGGCAGCGGAAAGACTACCATGATCAGCCTTTTAATGCGCAGTTTTGATGTCGAAAAAGGAAAAGTAGAGTGTTTTGGAGCCGATGTAAAAGACTATACGCTGAAAGATTTGCGCTTAAAGTTTGGGTTTGTGCCGTCACGTCCGTTGTTGTTCAGCGGTACACTAAGAGAAAACTTGTGCCTTGGTATGCAAAACGCAAACGATGATATGCTTTGGAAGGCTTTGAGAATAGCGCAAGCCGAAGATTTTGTGAAGGCGTGGGATGACGGCCTTGATACCGTGATACAGGAAGGCGGGAAAAATCTTTCGGGTGGTCAAAAACAGCGCATAGCTATTGCAAGAGCGCTGGTGAAAGATCCAGATATTTTAATCTTGGATGACGCCACCAGTGCGCTTGACTATGCCACTGACGCAAGGCTTCGCAAAGAACTGAAAGGGTATGTGTCCTGTCAAAATCATGCGCTTACCACAGTTTTGGTGGGTCAGCGTGTGGCGGGCATGCAAGGCGCCGATGTGATACTTGTGATGGATGACGGCGAGCTGATAGCAAAAGGCACACACCAAGAACTTATAAAAGAAAACGACGTATATCGTGAAATTTGCCACTCTCAAGGAATGGAAAACGCGGCGCAGACCACACCTAATGAAGGAGGCACACCATGACAAGCATAGTGATTAAACGGCTGTGGAAGATGCTGGTGAAACAAAAACTGTTTCTTTTTGCGGCGTTTGTGTTTTCGGCAGGATATGTCCCTCTTGTTCTGGTGGGGCCGGTTCTTATCGGGCGTGCGGTGGACAGCATTGTAGGCCAAGGCGACGTGGATTTTGCCGGCATGCTTAGGTATTTGGTAGCACTGGCGATAACGGTGGTGCTGGGAGCTATTTTGCAATGGCTGGGCCTTGCCACAGCAAGACGGCTGAGCGCCACGCTGACCAAACAAATACGCCAAAAGGCACATGCGGCGGTGAACAAGGCGCCACTTTCAAAGATTGATACCCATCCTCACGGCGATATCGTCAGCAGGATTGTAAACGATGCACAGGCATTGGAAGAAGGGCTACTTCAGGCAATCAGCCAGCTGATACCGGGTGCATTCACCATTGTAATGACCATTGTGATGATGATGATTTTAAATGTTCCGATTGCGCTGGTGGTGGTGTTTATCACGCCGCTGTCCATGATGTTTGCACGGTTTGTGGCAAAACGTAGTGCAAAGTACTTCAAGCGTCAAAGCCAGGCGCAAGGCCAGATGTCGGCCAAAGTGCAAGAAACAGTGGAAGGTCTGGAACTTGTGAGGCTGTTCGGCGCCCAGCATCAGTTTGCGGAAGATTTTGAAAAACGTAGCAATATGTTTTTTCATGCAAACAGGAAGGCGATATTTTACTCAAGCATAGGCAATCCCGGAGCACGGTTTATAAACGCGCTGGTATATGCGGCGGTTGGCGTGATGGGTGTTTTGTTTATTTACAGCGGTAGCATCACCGTGGGTGGTGTGTCGGCGTTTTTAAGCTATGCAAACCAGTACACAAAGCCATTTAGCGAGGTGAGTGCGGTCCTTACGCAGATACAAGCGGCGCTGGCCAGTGCTGAGCGACTGTTTACAGTGATAGACTGGACGCCTGAGGTGCCCGACGCCAAGGATGCAAAAGATATACAGCACTGTAGCGGGGAAGTGGTCTTGCAAAATGTGCAGTTTGGCTATAAAAAGGATAAGCCTGTTTTGAAGAACCTTTCATTCAAGGCAGAGGCAGGCACAAAGATAGCGCTGGTAGGTCCTACAGGATGCGGAAAAACAACTCTGGTAAACTTATTGATGCGGTTTTATGACGTAGACAGCGGCGAGATAAAGCTGGACGGCACGCCACTGCCACAGATAAAAAGAAACTCACTTCGGCAAAGATACGGCATGGTACTGCAAGACACATGGCTGAAACAGGCAAGTGTACGGGAAAATATAGCGTATGGACGCCCAAACGCTACAGACGAAGATGTAATAGTCGCCGCAAAAGCTGTGCGCGCACATGGATTTATAACAAGGCTGTCGGAGGGGTACGACACCATCTTGACAAAAGGCGGCCAAGAACTCTCGGCAGGCCAGCGCCAGCTACTGTGTATCGCTAGAATTATGCTGGCAAAGCCGGACATGCTTATTTTGGACGAGGCAACTTCGAATATTGACACACGTACAGAAATGCTGATACAACGTGCTTTGGGCAAGCTGATGGAAACTCGGACCAGCTTTATTGTGGCGCATAGGCTGTCCACCATCGAAAACGCCGATACTATCTTAGTGATGAAAGACGGATATATAGCAGAACAGGGTAGTCATGCCCAGCTACTGGCTGAAAATGGGTTTTATGCATCCATTTATCAAAGCCAGTTCACAGCAAGCTAAAATCGTTATACGATGACATATCTAAAGGGGTGACGGTATGGGAAAAAAGCAAAACAAAGTAAGTTTTTCTACCGAAAATCGAAATGTGGCCATAGGTAGATGGGTGCAAGTGGGAATTTTGACGGCGGTGGTTTTGTTTTTACTTGTGCTGGTGGTGCTGTTCATGAGCATGACGCCAAACAGCAGTGCGCCACAGGTGGAATCGACACCAAGCAGCACAGCGCCAATGCCGGCGGTGGTAGTGCCATCTGTGTCTGCGCCTGTATCTTCACAGCAAGCAGGGCCTGACTTGTCTTTTACGGCAGAGCAAACGGCGCAAATGGACGCCATGCTGGACGAATGGGCAAAACAGCCCAGCTATGTTACGGTAACAAAAGATGAAGATGGAAATGCCTTGGCCCAACCGTATGACAGCGCAGTGGGCAGTGGGGTGGTGTCGGTGTGGTATATGGACGTCGAAAGCGGCACACAGTATACATATAACGACGATGTACAGCAGTATTATGCCAGCACAATGAAAGCACCGTACGTGGCATATTTATGTACGCTTGCAGAAAAAGGACTGTGCGACTTGCAAGAAATTATCACAATAAGCCAGGCAGATGTGCAAGGACTATATGAAAACACCGGCGTGATAAAAGAAATGCCACTGCCGACATCGCTAAGCGTACAGCAGCTGATGGAATATGCCATCACAGACAGCGACACCGTGGCTTTAAGGGTGCTACTAAACCATTATGACGCAGAAGGCTTTTTAGAGTGGGCGATTACACTTGGCATAGACGAGGCCGCGGCCGACGCCATAAACAGCGTGATATACGGACAGATAACAGCATCTGACATGGGTGTGTTTTTACAGGAAATATACCGTGTTATGAATGAAAACCCATACGGAGGCGAGCTGCGTGCATGGATGGAAGAAGCCAATAACAAAATGATAACTTCGTCATATCCCGTGGCGCATAAATACGGATGGGATCAGGGCGCATACCACGACATGGCGGTGGTGTTTGCCGATAGACCCTATCTTTTAGTTGTGATGACAGACAAATGGGGCGGTGGTTATGACGAGATGCTTGTTTTTGGCGATGTGGCGCAAAAACTTGAAGAAATAATGGCACAGCAATATACCGCCGCAGGGCTGTGATGGTGTAAATTTTTGGATAAAACAGCACAAAAAAACCACCTTTTCAGATAGCTGAAAAGATGGCGGAAAATGTGGTTTATATATTAGACTCAAGTAAAATATCGATTAATGTGTCACCTTCGTTTAGGAAATCGCCTTTTTGGGCGTTATCTTCGGTGTAAGAAAGATTTGACGGGTTTTTGCATCCTCGGCTGTCGTAGATAATATACGGCACGGGATCGCCGTCATGTCCACGTGTGGATAGCAACGTTTTATGGTCGCTTAAAATAAGCATGCGATAGTCTTCGCCCGATGCATCAAGGCCGTCTTTTAAGGGAGTAACAGTACGACTGCTTAGCCAAGAGATAGCCTGCAGTTTACCGTCTAAGTCGCCGTTATGGGTACATTCGTCGGGAGCTTCCACATGCAAAATAGCTATGTCATATCCATCAGACAAAGCCTTCAGCACCGCCTGGGCTTTACCCTCGAAGTTTGTGTCAAGCTCGCCGGTGGCGCCGTCTACTTTAGTAAAGTCAAAGCCCGCCAACGTGCCTATGCCACGCACCAAAGGTACCGCGCTTACCACTATACCTTTTTTACCATGGCGCTGAGTGAAAGATGGCAGAATGATGGCCTTGCCTTCCGCCCAAAACCAGATGCCGTTTGCAGGCAGTTTTCCTTTTTTACGACGGTTTTCGTTGATAGGATGATGGTTTAAAATACCGTGGGCTATTTCCATCAGGTTTGAAAGCCCTTTTGCTACATCATTTCCTTTCGGAAGCAGTGGCTCTATCACTTCGCCCAAATGGTCATGAGGCGGCGTGGCTGAAAACCCTGTGATGTCTGCAGATTTTTGCACGGCTATATGACGAAAAGAACTGCCGGGATGAAACACAATGTTGCAAGCATCGGCGGCAGACTTAAAGGCAGGATCGGCCAAAAGGCTGGCCAGTAAAGCGTCGGATTCTTCGCCCTCCACCGAACCGCCGCTGTGAGACAGGATTTTTTTATCTTTATATGCAATTTCGGCGTCTTCCAGAGCCACCATGTTGCATCTGTAAGATACCTCGCCGTCGTTTAAAACGATGCCACTGCCGGCAGCTTCCAGTGGAGACCTGCCGGAGTAATATTTCAAGGGGCTGTACCCGAAAATAGACAAAAACGCGGTGTCGCTACCGGGATCTACGCCTATTGGTACGGTGCGCACAGTGCCCATTTGTCCGGCACGTGCCAAGTCGTCAATACAAGATTTTTCGGCCACTTCAAGGGGTGTTTTCCCCGAAAGTTCGGGCACGGGGTTGTCGGCCATTCCGTCGCCTATCACTACCACATACTTCATAACTACTCCTCTTTAAATAATGTATATATATACATAGTATACTGTATATAAGAAGAATTTTCAATTTTTTTACTGAATAACAAGCCGAAAATTACTTTCAAAATGTCAATATTTGACTTTATATGTGGTTTTTTTTATTATAAAATCAGTAAGTGTTTTTTAGCATACACGAAGAAAGTGGGTTATAAATGGAGCATAGCACAGGCAAAACAGCGGCAAACATAGTAGGCTTTGTTTTATTGTTTTTTGTTGCGATGCAGCAGTCGGGCGCGCTTTTTCTACAGTGGATGGTGCAGCAAGGCGATTTAAGTGATTTTGCCATTGCACTTTGCAATCTTTTGGTGTCGTTTGCGGTGTTGCTTTTGCCATTTTTAGTATTAAAGCGTATATCGGCTTCGATAGGATATACTTTGATGACGGAAAAAAGTAAAGTACCGATATATTTGCTTTTGCCGCTGTTTTTAGGCGTGATGCTGGCGGTGAATTCCATCTCAAGTATGGTACAGCTACTGATTAGCTCTGTTTTTGGCTTGCCGGCGGTAGAGTCTGTCAGCTTGCCTGAAAGCGTAATGGGTCGTGTTTTGTATTTTGTGTCGGTTTGCATAATCGTACCGGTGCTGGAAGAAGTGTTTTTCCGTGGTGGAGTGCAAAAAATATTACAGCCGTTCGGGGTAGGATTCTCGCTGATAGTCACCACAGTGATATTTACGTTGCTTCATGCCCGGGTGGAAGACTTCCTCACGGTGTTTATCCTTGGGCTGGTTTTGGGCTATGTGTTTCAAATATG
>CAYJIG010000032.1:0-21466 GCA_964370165.1 uncultured Oscillospiraceae bacterium | reverse complement strand
CCATGCTTCTTACCGGTCTTTTTATTCCGGAAAATATGCTTAGCCCGGTGGCTGCGTTCAACAGCTGGACAGCCACCATCATGAACGTGGCCATACTGGGCCTTGACCAGAGCTTGATTCGTTTTTACCACGAGCCGCCTGCGTCTTTAAGCAAAAACGGCCTGTTTCGGCTTTGTTTTTCGTTTTCGGGTCTGATATTGCTGGTGGGCGGATGCATCGGCAGTGTGTTTTTTGCAGGGCCTATATACAGCGGCGTAGGTTTCGGCGATGTTTCCGGAATGCTTGGCACATGGGTGGTTCCGTTACTGTTTTTGAATGCGTTTTTCTACATGGTGGCGCGGTATTTTAATGTGCTATATCGCATGGAAGGCAACATTGGCGTGTATACTGCAGAGAGTATATTAATGCAGTTTTTCTACAGATTGTTTTTTGTTCTTGGCGCATTTTTAGGGTTTGAAAATCCTGTTCCGGCCATGATTATATGTGCCGTGGGTGGTTTGGGCGCTTTTGCGTTGGTGTTTTCGTTTTTGCGCAGAGATGCCTTGAGCTTTCGCAAAAATGATTTTCGTAAAGAAGGCTACAAGGCGGTTGTTCCGTATGGTGTGGCTGTAGCGCCCACGGCCATTATGCTGACACTGAACTATTCCATCACACAAAGTTATTTGATTCATTCTTTGGGATCCTCCGGAATGTATGCGTACGCCTATCAGCTTTCGAATATCGTGACCATGGTTCAGGGTGGCTTTGCCTCGTTTTGGGGGCCATTCATGTTTGCAAACTATAAGACCCAACAGCCACGCATAAAGCGAGTGCACAATTATCTAAACCTTATCATCATTGCATTTTTCTCTGTGTTGGTAGGCTTTGAGGATATTATATTCTTTATTTTACGCGAGTATAAAGGCGCACAACCGATATTCCCGCTGATGATGCTTTCGGCGGTGTTTACCATTTTGTGTGAGACCACGGTATACGGCAACGCTATTGCAAGACGGCCGATATTCGACACGCTGGGCCATGCGCTGTCTTTTGTAGTGAATGTAAGCGGGCTTTTGATATTAGTGCCGACGTTTGGCCTTACCGGCGCGGCAGTTGCCCTTGTGTGTGCAAACGCGTCAATGTTCTTCTTGCGCACCGCCACAGCACAAAAACTGTACAGCAGTATTGAAAACTTTAAAAAGACCATGGTGGCCATTGTAATAGCTGTACTTATAGCGATAGGTGGTACAATATTTGCACACATGTTTGTGCTAAAATTGATGGTATCTATAGCAGGTGTGGTGTGCATTTGCTCGTTATATCGTAAAGAGTTTATATACTTGCTGAAAACAGCGCTGAATATAGCCAAAAAAATCATTGTAAAAAAATAAGCATAGAAAAATAAGCGACAGAAAAGAGGAAGGATATGAAATACTGTAAAATATGCACCATGCCGGATACACGCCCGGGGATAAGCTTTGATGAAAACGGCGTATGCACTGCGTGCAACCACTATAAGCACCGCGCCAGCGTAGATTGGGATGATCGCATGCAGCAGCTGAAAGCGTTGTGTGACAAATATCGTGGCATGAATGGGCCGGGTGGATACGACTGCGCTGTGGCGTGTAGTGGTGGTAAAGACAGCCACTATCAGGTGTATGTGCTGAAAGAACTGATGGGGATGAACCCTATTTTGTTTACAGTGGAAGATAACTTTCCGATGACAGAGGCAGGCAAGCATAACCTGCGCAATATCAGCGAAGCTTTTGGATGCACGATAATTTCGTGCAAGCCAAACATCAAAGCGCAAAAGATATTAATGCGTAAGTTTTTTGAAAAATATGGCAAACCCACATGGTTTTTGGATAGGCTTATTTACACGTTTCCTTTGCATATGGCGCTGAAATTCAACACGCCGCTGCTGTGCTATGGCGAGAATGTCAGCTTTGAGTATGGCGGAAACAGTGACGAAGAAACATACAGCGCCAAAGACCAGATAGAAAACGGTGTGGCCGTGGGTATGCCGATGGAAGAACTTTTAGGAGACGGCGTTAGCGAAAACGACTTGTCGTTGACAATAGCTCCCAGCAGTGAAGAACTGGCAAAGCTGGACCCGTTTTATCTCTCGTATTTTTTACCGTGGAACTCTATGAAAAACTACCAGTTTTCTAAATCCCGTGGTTTTCATGATCTTACCCACGAATGGGATCGCAAACATCATGCGGAAAACTTTGATCAAATTGACTCTAGGGCATACCTTGTGCACAGCTGGCTGAAATACCCGAAATTTGGCCATGCCGCCGCTACCGATTACACGGCTAGGTATATCAGGTACGGGCTGTTAAGCCGTGACGAAGCAGTAGAGATAATCAAAGAAAGAGACGGCGCACTGGATCCGTTGTGTGTACGTGATTTTTGTGAGTTTTGCGGTTATACCGAAAGTGAATTTTGGAGTGTGATCGACAAAATGTATAATAAAGAGCTGTTTTATAAAGACGAGTATGGGCGCTGGATGCTTAAAAACCCAATTTGGCTAGAGGGATAATGTGCATTTAGTAAGGAGGAGCCGGTTGTGACACGTCTTTATTTTGAAGAGATGATGGAGAGTATGGGCTGTATTGTGCAGGGTCATTTAGCCTTTGGTGTGATGGAAAACTGGCCGTACAGTGTAGAGCTTTTTGACACCGGCGGGATTGCCGAGATACAGGTGAGGTTTCTTGCCCAGGGCGCTACTGTAAAAGTGGCGAAGGACCTGAAACAGAAAGATGCCGCACATCAGCGATGGCACGGCGAAAACGAGGAGACAAGCACTCTTTTTTGTATGTATACACCTCCGAGTGATTTTTATGTTAAGGCAGGCCTGCGTGATATACTGAAAAGTGGGGCAGATGCCCTTTTGCGTCACAAACTTAGCCCGTCAAAAGAATGCCCACTGTGCGAGAAAGACGGATGTGACTCGTATGCATACCTAAACGAGGATTATACACCGTGTCATGTATATTGTGTTGAGAATCGTCTTGACTTACCCGAGGCGGACCGTTATATGCAAAAACGAACACAGGGAAAAGTGCTGAACGGAGTGCTGGGTGCCTTCATGGGTGCGTTCATAGGCGCCTTGCCGATATGGGTGCTGGCGCTGAATCAAAACACTATTTATTTTGCGCTGTATGTGTTTATTCCGATTTTGTCGGGGCTTTTGTATCGCTTGCTACGTGGAAAAGCCAGTAAAAACATCGGTGGAATAAGTGTTTTGATATCTTCAATCATCATGGCCGTGGGCCTGGAACTTGTGTGGAACTGGATACTGTTAAGCTATCAAACGGGACAAAACTTACCGTTTTTTGAAACAGCAGAATATTATTTTGCATCTCACAATATCATCCTTTCAATTCAAGAAATGTTGTTTAATTTAGTGGCGCTGATGGTAGGCTTTTTAGCGACTTTACGTTTTTTGCGCCGATATGAAGATGAAAGCAATGAAGTGGGCGGGGTTGTTCGTGGTATGGCGTTTGTAAAAAACAGTACTGCGCCCATCGCAGATTTTGAAGAAGAAGTAGAAAAAAGAAAACATGCACATGAAGAACAAAACTACGAAGTGCAAACTTAATGCATCAGAGAAATAAAAATTAAGGAGAAAACAATGGGGCAAACACCTTATCCTCCGAAAGCAGAAAATGATTCAAACATGCAAAAGCAATCTGAAAAATCTGCTTTTGAAAATCATGCAGTAAATGCAGCGCAAGCAGGCGCGCAAAATGTAGAACCCAAAGTGCAAACAGCGCCGCCTGTCATGCAACAAGCCGCACCAAAAAACGAACAGGCTACACATATAAATAAAAGTATGCCAAACTATGCGCCGCCTAATATGGGGCCAAATATGGCTTATAATGCGCCGCCACAGATGACACCTAACATGCCGTATGGCGGTGTGCCGAATATGCCGCCGATGGGATATATGCCACCGCATCCGTATCCGGCGATGGGCCCGATGCCACCAAAGAAAAAACGTTCCACTGCGCTTACTATCGTGCTGATAGTGGTGGCTGTGCTGGTGGTGGGGGCTATCTTGCTGGCGACGATTTTTGGTATTATGACAGTGTCGATGTTTAGCCCGAGCGAATACAACGTAAACACGCCCGGAAATACTTTTTCTGTTATTCATGTCAAGGGTACGGTTCAGACCATTGAAAGTACTGTTTTAGGGTTGAGTTCCTCCACGTATTATCACGATGATACGCTGGATTATATTGAAGAGTTGATTGAAAACGAGAGCAACAAAGGAATTTTGCTTTTTATGGATACGCCGGGTGGCGGGGTGACTGAGGGCGACGAGCTATATATGGCGCTGATGGAATACAAAGAAAAAACTGGACGTCCTGTGTGGGGGTATATGGATGACATGTGTGCCTCGGCCGGATACAACATTATCTCGGCGGCAGACCATATTGTGGCTAATCGCAACACCACAACCGGCTCTATAGGCGTGTATATCGCCATCACCGATACCAGCGGCCTTTATGACAAGCTGGGTGTGCGCACTGCGCTGATAAAGTCGGGCGAAAACAAAGGCGTGGGCGTGTCCGGCGTACCGGTAACATCTGAGCAAGAAGCGGTGTATCAAGGCGTGGTGGATGAGCTGTATGAAAGGTTTGTAAATGTTGTGGCAGAAAGCCGTGGCATGTCGTATAGTGAAGCGAAAGAGTTGTCTGACGGGCGCATATATACGGCAAGCCAAGCGTTGGACAATGGCCTTGTAGACGAGATAAGTGACTGGGACACAGTACTGGCAGACTTTGAAGAGCTGACCGGAGCGGCAGAGTTTAATCCGAACTTCTCAAGGCAAACTGCCGTGAGCCAGTTTTTTGGCGACATGATACAGTATATACCAAAGAGTGATGCCCAAAGTATAATGCAATCGCTGGAGCAGTTTCCCAGTGGTGTGCCGATTTCTTACTATGATCCGTCGTTGACAGAAGTTCAATAGATTAGAAAATTGACACGATAAAGTAATGTTTTATAAGAAAACGAGGTATGTATGCAAGACGATAAAGAATATATTCCGTTTTCGAGTGGAGAAAACATAGGCCAAGAGGAAGACTCGGCGCTGTTTGAAACAAGGCAAAATGAATTTTCCACAGCGATTTTGCTAGCGGTGGATGCCGGAAAATATGACGCACAGCAAAGTATGGAAGAGCTGGCTGCGTTGTGTGAGGCATATGGTCTTGAAACATTAGCCGAGGTGATGCAAAAGCGTGACAGGCCCGATTCGGCGACCCAGCTGGGTATAGGACGCCTGGCCGAAGCAAAAGAACTGGCGGAAAACCTAGGTGCAGACGTGGCGGTGTTTGACGGCGAGCTTACGGGTAGCCAGCTACATAAAATGGAAGAGCATTTGGGCATTCCTGTCATTGACCGAACGATGTTGATACTGGAAATTTTTGCCCAAAGAGCCCTTACAAAAGAAGGCAAAACCCAAACAGAGCTGGCCATGCTTGAATATAGGCTGCCACGCCTTGCGGGACACGGCACGTCGTTATCACGCCAAGGTGGCGGTGGCGGTGGTGGAGCCGGTGCACGTCGTGGTGGCGGCGAAAGCAAGCTGGAATATGACAGACGATATATCCGCAGCCGCATCGCTATCCTAAAAAAACGCCTAAAAGAGATGGAAACACGGCGTGGCGAGACACGGCGCACACGCAATAAAAGCGGCGTTCCACTGGTGGCCATGGTAGGGTATACAAACGTGGGTAAATCCAGCTTAGTCAACGCACTTTGTGGAAGCGATATCTTAGTGGCGGACATGCTGTTTGCAACGCTGGACCCCACCTCACGTAAGATGGTGTTGCCCGACGGGCAGACAGTGGTACTGGTGGACACAGTAGGTTTTGTGTCACGACTGCCGCATAATTTAGTGGAAGCGTTTAAAAGCACGCTGGAAGAAGCAAAATATGCCGATGTATTGTTGCTTGTGGTGGATGCGGCCGACGAGGACGCACCCGAGCAGCTGGATGTGACGCAGGATGTCCTTAAAAGCCTTGGGATAGATAGCGATGTGCCACGCTTGGTGGTGTACAACAAATCAGACAAATTAGTGGCTGAGCATGATTTCGGCGACGACGCCATGCTGGTTAGTGCAAACACTGGCAGAGGCCTTGATGCATTAAAGGCGAGACTTGTCAGTGTTTTGTCACAGCGCATGTGTTTTTTGCACGTGGTTTTGCCTTACGACAAGCTTAGCTTGGCAGAAAACTTTAGGCAACACGGGCGTGTTGAAAAAGAAGAGTATCGTGAAGATGGCGTGTATTATGCCGCCGGAATAGAAAAATCGAAAGCGCATATATTTGAAAAATATTTAGTGAATAGTGCTGAATGATAAGGAAGAAAAAGGAAAAATATGTCTGAAAAACAAAAAATAGCTTTAGAACTTTTCACGCACGGGATGAACTGTGCACAGGCGGTGGTCGGGGCTTTTTGTGAAGATTATGGATTTGACAAAAAGAAAGCAATGTTGATGGCCACGGGATTCGGTGGTGGAATGAGAACCGGAGGCGCCTGTGGCGCACTGACAGGTGCGCTGATGGTGGTGGGCATGGCATGCGGTACATATAAAGTGGAAAATGACCAAGACGCACAGAAAAAAGCCGAATGTGGCATTCGTACCAAAGAATTTGTGGAAGCGTTTAGAGGGCTAAAAGGTACTATTAACTGTAAAGAGTTGTGGATAAGGCCCGAAAAACCCGAAAAAATCAAGAGAAAAGGCCCACCTGAAATTTGTATTTGGCTGGTAGAGCAAACGGTAAGATTATTGGAAGAGCAAGGATATTAAATATAAAAATAAAAACTCCCCCAAAGGTGTTATCTTTAGGGGAGCTTTTGTATTTAACGCTATAATTATTTCGGTAAAGGAGTGTTGTCGCTTGCCAGCTCTTTCATGGTGGTGACAAGGCCTGCAAGGTTTTGAATTTCGCTTGGTACGATGATTTTTGTGGCTTGGCCATCGGCCAAAACTTGTAAAGCTTCCATGCTTTTCAAGGTGAGCACTGCCTTGGTGGGCGCGGCTTTATTCAAGATTTTCAGTGATTCAGCTGTAGCGTTTTGAACGGCAAGAATGGCTTGAGCTTCACCGTCGGCTTCACGGATGCGCTGTTCACGTACAGCATCTGCCCGCAAAATAGCACTTTCTTTTTCGCCTTCAGCCACCAAGATGGCACTGCGCTTTTCGCCTTCGGCTCTCAAAATAGCTTCGCGACGTTGGCGCTCGGCCTTCATTTGTTTTTCCATCGCATCTTGAATTTCAGACGGAGGTAAGATATTTTTCAGCTCCACACGATTTACTTTGATGCCCCATTTGTCGGTGGCTTCGTCCAAAGTAGCGGTGATTTTTGTGTTTATCACATCACGTGAAGTAAGGGTATGGTCAAGCTCCATCTCGCCGATGATATTACGCAGTGTTGTGGCGGTGAGGTTTTCAATGGCGGATATGGGACGCTCTACACCGTATGTATACAGTTTTGCGTCCGTCACCTGGAAAAACACCACGGTGTCTATTTGCATGGTTACGTTATCTCTTGTGATAACAGGCTGTGGCTGGAAGTCCACCACTTGTTCTTTCAAAGAAACTTTCTTGGCAATACGCTCGATGAAAGGGACTTTGAAATGCAGGCCTGCCTGCCATGTGGTTTTATAAATGCCTAAATTTTCCACTACATAACAACTTGCCTGGGGAACGATTTTCACACATGCGACGATTGCGCCGGCGATTATAGCCATTATACCTATAATGACAATAAAACTGAAAAGTGTAGCAAAGATATCCATTTTACGAATCCTCCTGATTTATATAAATATATCAATATGTAGAAAACTTTTTATGATACAACGTGTGTTTATGATGCGGTATCTTCTTCTGAGATGGGCGAGACCAAAAGCTTGACACCGTCGATGCCGTCTACTGTGCATAAACTTCCCACGGGTATGACCACATCGCTTTTAGCCGTCCAGTCCACGCCTTCAAGGCTGACACGCCCAAACCGATGGGGCTGTATCTCGGAGATTACACGGCATGTTTTTCCGATATTAGCGTCGGCGTTGGTGGGAGTGCGCTTTCCACCGGAAAACTTGTTTGTAAGAGGGCGCAAAGCCAGCAAAGAAGCTAGGCTGACCACTAAGAATATAATGATTTGAACAAAGTATACGTCCGGCCACAGTAACGATGCCCCAAACGCACAAACTGCACCGATGCAAAACCACAAACTAACCAAAGAAGCAGTGAGCGCTTCCACAACTATAAAAAATATCAGTACGGCCAACCAAATAAAGGATATTATCTCCATAAAAGGGAACCCCCTTAATACTTTATATATGTATTTAACATAAAATAAAGACTATTTTTATTAAGTGTAACAAAAAAAGCTATAAAAGGCAAGGCGAAAAAAGTAGAAGGATATCGCCATTTACAGTGAAATATGCTATACTAAAAAACAATGAGTTTAGCTGGAACAACTTAAAAAATAGAATGTGAAAAAGAACGCGCAAATGGAGGATTTGCATGAAACACCAAATGCCGTACGAGGCAAGGCCGCGCAGGATGCAATATGAAAAAAGACAAAAGAAAAATGTGAGTGGTATATTTTTATCTGTGATGATTTTACTCACGCTTTTTTTGGTGGCGGCAGCGTTATCGTTTTGGTTCTTTGGTGGTGTGGATATATTCCTAAGGCGAAACGCGGAACCCGGATATAGGGCAGAAGGCACTGTGCAGGCGCTGAGGATAGCTGCGCCGCAAGACATGGAAAAAACTGCAATGCAGCAGTATTTTGCAAGCGCAGTAGCTTTTGCCGAGCAAGAGGGATATAACACCGTGATGTTTGCCGCAAAGACAGAATCGGCTGTTTTGTGGCGGGACGATATCTTTCCTACCTACCCTGAAATTGCCGCGCAAGGCAGTGGGGTGGATCCTTTAGAGATGCTGTGTGATGCATTGGAAGGCAAGGAAATTCAGCTGTTGGTGGAAGTGGATATGTTTGCCGTAGGAGGCGAGGTGGACCTAACCGGAGAAGCAGAGCTTGCCACAATGTTGGCCAATACCGCGGCGCAAACAAAGTTTTCGCCACAAGACAGTCAGTATACCGAGCTTGCGGCACAAAGCATAGCGTCGTTGCCACTTGAATATTCCATAGGCGGCATTGTGCTTTCGGGCTTTGACACAGAAACGGTTATGGAAGAACAAGAAAAAGAACAATATACAGCGCAAATTATGCCTGTGATGGAAAATATGCATACCATGATGGCAAATGAAGGGCGATTGATGCCGATGTATATTGCGTATGATGGCAATGAGGATACAATCAGCTCAGGCGTGGTGGCGAGCATGATTCAGTCAGGGCTATTGACAGCGCAGTTTGTCAGCCTGCCGGATGTAAGCCAAGGGCAAAGCATGGAAGAAAGCCTTGCGGCGCTGGGCCCTGCGGTTATAATGCAGCATATGGAAGAAGACACCAGCGGTATAGGGCTTTTCATGGCTCAAAAACAAGCGGCATATCAAGGTTTTGCGATGGGCGAGTATCCTGCCGCGGCACAAGAAAGTGCACATTATGACTACCTGAAAAGTGTGATGAATCCTATGGAAACTGAGATACCTACAGGCTTTGAAGTGGGTGGAAGCCTTGAAATAACTTATCCTACAGACGGGCGAAATCTCACGTGGGAAGGCGTGTACATGACCGGACATTCCGACCCGTCTGCTGCGCTGATAATAAACGGTGCAGAAATCACAAACAGGGCGCCGGGAGGTGCTTTTGGGGTATATGTTCCGCTTGAAATGGGCGAGAATGTGTTTTCCATTCAAAATGGCGATGTCAGCGCAAGCAAAACGATAACACGCATAGAGCCTACCACCACCACAAGTTATGTGACCAGCGACGGGTCGTCGTCTGCAAACGCAGGCCAAGTGGTGGAAATGGTGCGTCCGTATGTGAATGTGCTGACAGACCCGAGCGATGTGTACAGCATCAACGAGGTGTTTAATTTAGGCGCCAGAGTGGTGGTTCAGGATGCGATAGAAGTGCAAAGCGGTACCACAGAGCGCTGGGCATATCAGCTGAGTAGTGGGGACTGGATATGGGCCACGAATGTGAGCAAAGTAAGCGGCGACGGAGCGTCGTCCATTACAGGCCTAGTGGCAGAACCGCACGAAAAAGGTGAGTATATAGTACTGGAAGGTGCAGGCACACCGGCGGCATACATAGCGTACGACGAAGAAAATAAAACCTTAAAACTGACGTTTTATGATACAAGCATCAGTATATCCGAAGGCTTCAGCAGCGAGCTGGTGACTTCGGCAATGGTGGAAACCGTAGAAAACAGCATGGTGCTGAGCTTGCAGACAAACAACATGTGGGGATACAACATCGAGTATGAAAACGGGCAAACAAAGTTGTTTTTGAAACGTGCGCCACAAATCAGCGATGACCCAAGCAAGCCACTGTTGGGCGTACATGTGATGCTTGACCCGGGACACGGCGACCAGACAGAAGGCTCGAACTACGGCGCTGTGGGCATTGCCGGCGAGGCAGGATATCCGCACGAGCAACATATAAATCTTGCGCTGGCCGATGCCACAGCATGGCGACTTGAGCAGCTGGGTGCTACCGTGACATACACTAAAACCGGCACGGATAACCCAGGCATAAACGATAGGTTTATCATGCAAAACGCAGAAAAACCCGACTTCTTTATTTCAATACATCATGATGGCCTTGATGGTAATGTGGACCTGAGCGATATGGCGAATTTGCTGAGTATTTACTATCACCCGTATAACATTCCGCCCTCAGAGCAGTTTGCGGATAACCTTTTGACATATGTCAGCCGTGATACCGGACTTTCTGCCGAGGAAGAACCACGCTGGGGTAGCGTGAACTACGGGGTGATTCGCACCACGGTTTGCCCGTCGGTATTGTTTGAGTATGGCCTTTTGGTGCATCCCGAGCATTATGAATACAACACCAGCACCGAAGGTATTTGGACGGCGGCGTTTGCCACGGCCGATGCTATAATGGGCACCATCCCGCAATAAAGCAAAAAACCTCTTACCAAAGGCGAACAGCCGTTTGTAGGAGGTTTTTGTTTTGCAAAATGTAAATAATAAGCAAATGTACAAGATAGAAATGTTGATTAAGTGTCAAAAGGATTCCAGCGATGAAGACGCATGTCGACACATCCGTTTTCACGAAAAGTGATGCCTTCTTCTTGTAGCATCACACGCTGGGCAGACCATCCGGGAACAGTGCGACCCACGCTGTTTACTACTCTGTAGCATGCAAGATCGGGTGGTGATTTTCTAAGTGCACGGGCAACCCGTCGTGAAAGACGTGGAAAGCCAGCCAGCATGGCGAGTTGTCCGTAAGTAGTCACCTTGCCTTTTGGTACATCGGCAAGCACGGCATGAATACGAGTATCGAAATCCTTGAAAGAAACATTTTCAGAAGAATACATAAATATCTCCCTATCAGCGGTATCCACGCAAAGCAAGGCGTTCTTTTGCGAGATAAACAGCGCCTGCGGCACCGTCGCTTTGTGGGGGCACACACTTGAGATCGGGGAAAATATTGGTGATGTGATCTTTAAAGGCGTTTCCGACATAAGAATTATTTAGCAAAATAGAGCCGACAATGGCCAAGGTTTCTTTTTGTAGGCCTAGCCGCTTTATGACAGGCTGGACTAATACAAAAAGCTGGTGGGCTATTTTAGAGGAGATTTCCAAAGCGACTTTGTCCTGCATTTGGCATGCCTGCGGCAAAAATGAAGCCAGGTCACATATGTCTTCGGTGGAAAGTTTTCCTGAATGAAGTTGCTCGGATAAATCGCTGATAGAAGAAATTCGAAGGCGAAGGTATACCTGGGTGGTTAAATAAGTGGTGCCGGTGCGTCCGTCGGCCGAATGTGCGAGGGCACGTAATATCTCGCGTCCTACAGCATATGCAGACCCGTCGCTGTCGTCAAGCACGCCCACACCACCTGTCCTGTGGGTAAGGCCGGCAGCATTTTTTCCATAACAAACAGAGGCGTTGTTAGCAAGTAATATAGCGCCTTTTTTACTGCGCAAAGCACCGTATAAGGCCACTTCCTCCTGGGCCAAGAGCCACGCATCGCCCATATATCCACACCTGCGCATCACGTCCCGTAAAACAGGATCCAGCCGCATGGTGGTAAGCTGATTTTTAGAAAATCCCGCAACGCCCATGCAGATTTGACGACAACTTCGTACAGGGTATCCGGCCATGTGTGCGGTCAGGAAAGCTTCCGCAAAGTTTTGGGATATTTCTTGCTCGTTGGCAAAGAAAAAGTTAATGGCGCCGACGGTGAAACTTTGCACCACCACGCCGGAGATGCTGGCGATATTCACATGTGTAAGGTTGTCTGCACAGGACAGACCCATAATATAATCCATGGCAAATAACCTCCCCAATTTTATTTTTAATAAAGGATTGTGAATACACACAGTATAAAAACGCACTTTTAAACTATGTATTAATAATACTTAATTTTTACTGATTTGACAAGAGTTTTACGGCAAAGTGCCGTCTTGCAATATAAAGTATGTTTGATATACTAAATAATAGATAATAAAAAAAGAGGTTTTTGCAGAAAGAGGCAAGACTTGAAAAATAGTAAAAACACAAATATTTTAAGTTGGTTGTCGAAAAAATGGGTGCCGTATGCGCTATGGGCTGTGGCGGTGCTTGCTTTGGCGGCGGAGTTTTCTATTGCTCGAACATGGCAGCTGACATATAACCCAATTAATGGTGATTTTCAAAGCTATAATGTGTTTCGTCGCATGCTTGACGGACAAATTCCGTATGTGGATTTTGCGAATTATATCGGTATGGCGCCGGTGCTTATTAATTTGCCGCTACTCATGTTTTCAAAAACATTTGCAGGTAGCTTGTTTGTGACAAATTTCACGGCACTTATTTTGTTTTGTGTTGTGGCATGCGTGATTTTTTATATCATCACACAAAATATTAAAGTATCACTTTTAATATCTGCGCTATTGCCAAAGGTGTTATCCACCGGAATTGTGAGCACCGTATTGGGTCAAGGCGCAGGTGGATACATCGAGAAGCTGTTTTTGGCTTTATACACCCCGGGCAACTCTATGCGAATAGCCCGCATGGCGTTGCCGTTTTTGATAGTGGTGGCTTTTTTTGTGTTTTCGAAGCTGTACGAGAAAAAAACGGGCGTGCCGTACCTGCTGATAAAAGCGCCTTTGCAAAGGAAATTTTGCCTTATATTCGGCTTTGTGTGCGGTGTTTGTATAGTGTGGAGCAACGACTTTGGACTGTCGATGGCTTTTTGCAGTGCTGTTTTGATGATTATGTTGCTATGGCGGTATGCCGAAAATGTAAAAGTGATTTTTGCGCAGTTCGGCACATATATATCGGCTTTAGCGGTGGGTGCTTTAGTGGGTATCAGCGTTGTGACTTTTGGGCATCCGCTGGAATGGCTGAACGCAACCCTGCAAGTAGGGGAATATCAGTATTTTTACTTTAACGGTATGGGTGGCAAGGCTGTCATACCATATATTTTCACAAACATGCGACTGCTGATTTTCACACTACCGTATGTGTGTTTTTTGGTTTTTTGCCTTGTAAAACTTGTTAAAAAAAGCCTGAGTGAGAGAATGTTGCTGGGTGGATTTTTAGCCTTTTGCGTACTTGTTGCAACATATGTATATGTGGTTGGTGGCAGCGGATATAACTTCACAGAAGGACTGGAAGGTGTGTTTTGGCTCGCCGTGATGGCGCTTTGCGTAAAAGGTATACTGCACACGGTGCGTAGATGGAACAAGGCGGTTTTTGTTTCTTTGATATCGGCGCTGGCGGCGGTGGCGGTGGTTTTTTCGGCTGTTTTGGCAAGGGATGTTTACAACTACGGAAAAACACAGCCAGGTGGGGTGTATTTCGAGGCGCTTGGTGGCGTGGCAGACTACCCAAAAGCATTGTCGCAAGCGGCACAGATTACCGAAGGTGAGGAAGTGTTTTCGGTATATGCTACCGGCCTTGAAGTGGTGAAAGGAGACTTTCAACCCACCGGGTATGATTATATCATCCATGCGCTGGGCGAAGAAGCTCAAGCAGAGTATGTGGATGAATTTTTAAACGGAGACTATCCGTATGTGCAGACGATGAACCTAGACATAGAAAGCTGGCTGTGCGTGCAAAACTGGTACTTTTACAGGCATGTGGTGGCTGGGTATGAGCGCAGTTTTGAAACAGAATACAGCTGGATATGGGAAAAAGCAGACCAGCCGAAAACAGTGGATGTAAACACGAGTTTAGATGTGTCAAAAGAAGGCGATGCGTATGTCATCACCATAAGCAGTGATGACGAAATGGACTTTGTGGCAGATGTAAGCGTTATGTATAAAAGTGACTTCACAAATTTCGTGGGCGAGTTTTTAAGCCTTGGACGTAGTGCGGTAGCAATGACAGTGCCCAGCCCGATTAAAGATGGCGAAACAAGTGTTGCATTCATGCCTAAAGAAAGCGAAGGCTGGCTAATTCCCATCACGGTGCGTGATGGCATAGGTCAAGCCATGATATACCCGACAGACCCGATGTATACCTATTTGGAAATTGAAGAACTGCATATTGTGCAAACATTCGCAGATATATCGATATAAAATATGATATTTTTGTGTTTAGAAGACATCGGCAAAGATGAAAAAAATTAAATCATTGCAACGTGACATTTTGAAGAAAAAATGTACAATTTAATAATAAAAAATTAAATAAAAATGACACTAAGACCAATATCGTGCCTCGATTTTGTCTATATTGCTCAAAAAATAAAAAAATGAAAGTGTTCATTTGCCTACTTTTTACAAAAAACATCTTGCATTTTATGAACAAATTAGATAGAATAAAAGTGTCTATTTATGTACGTATGCTTGTGTGTAGTGTAGTGCTTTTATTTTGATGTTTATAAGTATTATTGCGGCATAAAAGACAGTGTTGGATGAATTTTTTTATGGAGGGTGCCATGCAGAAGTTGCAAAGTTTAAGGGCTGACACCGAGATATATAGTTTTATCAAGGGGCAAAACTACGATAGTTGGAAGTTTTTGGGCAGTTGTTTGTGTGAGGTGAATGGGGTTGCGGGGGTGCTTTTTCGTGTATGGGCGCCCAGGGCAAAAGAAGTGTCGGTAATAGGAGATTTCAATAGCTGGATGCCGATGGCGAACCCGATGAAGAATGTGTCAAAAACAGGAATATGGCAGTGTTTTGTGCCGGGAATGAAGGAATATGATATTTACAAATACTGCATAACAACGCGAGAAGATGACAGAATATTCAAAGCGGATCCTTATGCATTACATACAGAGACCAGGCCGGGAAACTGCAGTAAAGTGTATGACCTTAGTGGCTATAAATGGAACGATGCCGCATGGGAGAGAAAGAAAAACCGAGAAAACGCTGTGCGCAAGCCGATGAACATATATGAGGTTCATCTTGGAAGCTGGAAACTGCATGAAGACGGCAACACATACAACTACCGTGACATGGCGGATGCACTTATTCCTTATGTGAAAGAGATGGGCTACACACATGTGGAGCTGATGCCGCTGACGGAATATCCGTTTGACGGTAGTTGGGGATATCAGGTGACGGGATACTTCGCACCTACGTCAAGATATGGCACGCCTCATGATTTTATGTATTTTGTGGACGAGTGCCATAAAGCGGAGATAGGCGTGATTATGGACTGGGTGCCGGCCCATTTCCCGAAAGACGAGTTTGGCCTTTACAAGTTTGACGGCACAAACTGTTATGAAGACCAAAACCCACTGCGCGCAGAGCATAAAGAGTGGGGAACAATGGTGTTTGATTTTGGCAGGCCGGAAGTTCAAAGTTTTCTTATATCTTCGGCGCTGTTTTGGCTCTCGCAATATCATGTGGATGGCCTTCGGTTTGATGCAGTGGCATCCATGTTGTATCTGGACTATAACCGCAACGACGGCGAATGGACGCCGAATACATTTGGCGATAATAAGAACCTGGAAGCCATCGATTTTGTGAAAAAGGCAAATGTCGCAGCGTTTAAGCGGCATCCAGGTGCACTGATGATAGCCGAAGAAAGTACAGCATGGCCGCTGGTGACCACTCCGGTGCATAATAAAGGGCTTGGTTTTAACTTCAAATGGAATATGGGCTGGATGAATGATATGCTCAGCTATATGCAAACAGATCCTTTGTTCCGTGCAGGAAACCACAGTAAGGTGACGTTCAGCTTTTTCTATGCTTTCTCTGAAAACTTTATCTTGCCTATAAGCCACGACGAAGTGGTGCACGGAAAAGGCAGTATGATAGATAAAATGCCGGGCGAATACGACGATAAATTTGCAGAACTTCGTACATTTTACGGGTACAAAATGGCGCATCCGGGCAAAAAGCTGTTGTTTATGGGCCAGGAGTTTGCGCAGTTTAACGAATGGAGCGAGGCGAAAGAGCTTGACTGGAACCTCTTGGAGTTTGAAAGGCATGCCCAAATGCAAGAATGGTGCAAGGCGCTGAATCATCTTTACACGAAAAAGCCTGCGCTATGGCAGCAAGACGACAGCTGGGAAGGCTTCCAATGGGTAATATCAGACGACAACACGCAAAATATTTTGGTGTTTATTCGTAAAGACGATGCCGGGAATGCACTGCTTGTGTGTTGTAATTTTGCACCTGTTTTGCGTGAGGGATATTGTTTTGGCGTTCCTGTAAGCGGAAAATATAAGGAAATTTTATCAAGCGATGATGTTATTTATGGCGGTAGTGGCCATAAAAACAGCCCATCTCAAAGCAAAAAAGGGGAAATGCACGGATTCCCACAGTATATCAGTGTCGATATTCCTCCTTTATCTACTGTGTATTTTGAGGTGCCTAAAAGCCGAGTATCGGCCAAAGGGGGAAAAGCTCAAAAGCCCGCAGTGAAAAAATGAGTATATAAATATTAACTTTTATAATAGATTAATTAAGAGGAGTGACAACGTAGTGAAAGAGTGTATTGTTATGTTACTTGCCGGTGGGCAAGGCTCGCGTTTGTACGCATTGACACAAAAACTGGCAAAACCGGCAGTTCCGTTTGGTGGAAAATATCGTATTATTGACTTTCCATTGTCAAACTGCATCAACTCAGGTATGGATACAGTAGGTGTTTTGACCCAGTATCAGCCGCTGGTGCTGAACGACTATATTGGCAACGGTGAGCCTTGGGATTTGGACCGTCAATATGGCGGAATACATGTACTGCCACCGTACCAGAAAGCTACCGGTAGTGACTGGTATAAAGGAACTGCTAATGCCATTTGTCAAAATATACATTTTGTTGATAGGTATGAGCCGGAATATGTTTTGATATTGTCGGGAGATCATATCTACAAAATGAACTACAGCAAGATGCTTTCCTTCCATAAGCAGAAAAAAGCCGACTGCACTATTGCGGTGCTTGATGTGTCTAAAGAAGAAGCGTCACGCTTTGGCATTATGACAGTAGACAGTAAAGACCGCGTGACAAAATTTGAAGAAAAACCTAAAAATCCCGACTCCACCTTGGCATCCATGGGAATTTACATTTTCACATGGAAGAAACTGAAAAAATATTTGCTTGAAGATGAAGCAGACAAAAAGAGCAAAAACGATTTTGGTGGAGATATTATTCCTAAAATGCTGGCAAACAAACAAAAAGCATTTGCCTATCCGTTTAACGGATACTGGAAAGATGTGGGTACTATCAACAGTTTGTGGGAAGCAAACATGGACTTGCTAAACACCAATGAACAACTGGATGTATGGGATTCTACATGGAAGATTTACACACGCACAGCCGGGCGTCCACCGCACTATATCGGCAAAGACGCTAGCGTGGAAAACAGTATCATTACAGAAGGTAGCCATGTGGAGGGCACTTTAGACTCTGCGGTGCTTTTTGCCGGGGTGCATGTGGGTCGTGACGCTGTGGTGAGAGACTCTATATTGATGCCGGGTGCTGTGGTAGAGCCGGGCGCCGTGGTGAACTATTCTATTATCGCCGAAGATGCAGTGATAAAACGTGGCGCCATGGTAGGCGCGCGTCCCGAACATATGGAAGATGTATCCAATTGGGGCATTTCTGTTATCGCAGAAGGTGTCACAGTGGAGGCTGGCGCTAAGGTAGGCCCGTGCGCCATGGTAGAAAAAGATGTTAAGCGAGGTGGAAAACATGGTTGATGCACGCGCAATGGGAATTATCTTCCCGAATTTACATGATGAAAACTTACCGGAAATTGTAGCACGTCGCACTATGGGCTCGCTTCCTTTCGCCGGCAGATATCGCATGATAGACTTTAGCTTGTCCGGCCTTGTGAACGCCGGCGTAGAGAATATTGGCGTTATTGCACGCAAAAACTATCAAAGTTTGATGGACCATTTGGGCAACGGACGCGAATGGGACCTAGCGCGTAAGCGTGGCGGGCTTATTTTGTTCCCGCCATATGCTCGTGATGGTGGCGAGGTATATCGTGGCCGAATCCAGGCTTTGGCTTCTGTCATGGACTATTTAGCAGGAAGAAAAGAAGAATTTGTCATTATGGGCGATTGTGACGCTGCGTTTAACTTAGACTATAAAGACCTGCTAAACAAGCATATTGCCAGCGGCGCCGATGTGACGGTGGTGTATGAGCGTTCTGAGCTACAGGAAGGCATGCAAAAAGATAACCTTTCTTTGCAAGTGGACGAAAGTGGCCAAATAACAGACATTCGTGTGAATGAGTATAAAAAAGGTGTTCAAAACCTATCCCTTAATCGGTTTGTGATGGGCAGAGAATATCTGATGAACGTGGTACGTGAGTGTATGGTGCGCAGCCAACATAGGTTTGTGCAAGACTTTTTGATGAATAACTTGAAGCTTATCAAAGTTTGTGGATATGAATTCACAGGATACAGGGCACGTATTTATGATATGCAGAGCTATTTTAAAGAGCATTTGCGCTTATTGGAGCACGAAAACCTAGAGGGATTATTCCCAAAAAACAGCCCTATTTACACCAAAGTACGTGATGAAGCACCGGTGAGGTATTCTATTGGATCAAAAGTACACAATAGCCTTATAGCAGACGGATGCATTATTGACGGCGAAGTGGAAAACTGTGTATTGTTCCGTGGCGTGCATGTGGGCAAAGGCACTGTGCTGAAAAACTGCATTTTGATGCAAAATACACGTGTGGGTACTGATGTTGTGATGAAAAACGTGGTGACAGATAAAAATGTGGTGGTGGAAAGCGGCCAAAAACTGCGTGGCGCAACAAGCTTCCCTGTATTTATAGCAAAAGGATGCGTTGTGAAATAAACGCAGTAATAGGCATTGAAGCCTAGAACTAGGATGTATGCGACAAAAAACATGTAGATGCGTTTGTAAAAAGGGGTGACGTAGAATGAAAATACTGTTTTGTGCTAGTGAAGCGTATCCATTTTGTGCATCAGGTGGGCTTGGAGATGTGATAGGAAGCCTGCCGGCCGCGCTGAAAAAGCGTCGGACAAATGTGCGGGTGATGTTGCCGCTTTATGGAGATATGAAGGAAGAGTGGCGACAAAAGCTGAAATATATTACCAATTTTACAGTCCCGGTAGGTTGGCGCAACCAATATTGTGGATTGTTTGAGCTGACACATAACGGTGTGACACACTATTTCCTTGATAATGAATATTATTTCAAGCGCAAAGGCCTGTATGGGTTTTATGATGATGGCGAGCGGTATGCGTTTTTTGCTCGTGCTGTGCTGGAAGCGTTGTTTCATGTCGATTTTGCTCCTGATGTCATACATGCGCACGACTGGCAAACAGCCCTTGTGCCGGTATATTTGAACCTGTATTATAGGCATCTTGAAAAATATATGCCAATTAAAAGTGTGTTTACCATTCATAATATTCAATACCAAGGCAAATACGGTGTTGAAATTTTGGAAGAAACTGTGGGTATCAGCAAGAAAAACGCACATGTGGTGGAGTTTGACAAAATTGTCAACTATATGAAAGGTGCTATTGAGTGTGCCGACAAGGTGACAACAGTATCGCCTACATATGCGCAGGAGATTTTGGACCCATGGTATAGTTTTGGCCTGGACAGTTTTTTGAAGAAAAAACAATATAAGCTGTGTGGCATATTAAACGGTATTGATGTAGAGGTTTATAATCCTGAAACCGACACACACCTGGCGCAAAACTATTCTGTGAAAAATATGAAAGAGAAAAAGTTTGCATGCAAGAAAGAACTCTGTGATGAGTTTGAGCTTAGTGATGCTTCAAAACCGCTGATAGGCATGGTGACCCGGCTTGTGGCGCCTAAAGGCCTTGATTTGGTGCAAAGTGTGATTGACAACCTGCTAGACGAAGGCATGCAAGTTATCATGCTGGGCAGTGGCGACAAAAAGTATGAAAACTTTTTCAGCGAGCTCTCTGAACGGCGCAAAGGCGTGGTTGGTGTGCAAATAGGCTTCATTCCGGAGCTGGCACGCAAGATATATGCAGGCGCAGACATATTTTTGATGCCCAGCAAGAGCGAGCCTTGTGGCCTGGCGCAAATGGTGGCGCTGAGATATGGCACCATTCCTATTGTGCGTGAAACAGGCGGCCTGAAAGACAGCATTCAGGACTCGGGTGACGGCAAAGGTAACGGCTTTACCTTCCAAAACTTTGATGAGTACGACATGCAAAGAGCGTGTCTGCGCGCCAAAGATGGATACTATAACAAAGACGGGTGGAGCCAGCTGTGTAAACGTGCAATGGGCTGCGATTTTAGCTGGAGTAATTCTGCAAAGCAGTATCAAGCTATGTATAAAGAAGTAGTTGCACTTTGGTGAAAATAAGCAGTAAAATATCCCATGCTCAAAGTTACTGAGCATGGGATGATTTTTTTGATAAATTATTTTTTTGTGTTTTTTATAAAATTAGCTATTTTTTTATCTTCGATTTTCACATGGTTAATCAAAACAGCTACGGCCTTGTTTACTTCAGCTAAAGCTGTAAAAGTGGCGCCTTCTTTAATAAGAACATCGCCTGCCTTTTGGCTGAGTTTTTTGTATTCTTCGTGGGCCGTTTTGTGGCGGCTATATTCCGGGTAAGAAACAGACACCTGCAATTTTTCTTCATCACCAAAATGCTTTATGATATAGTTTTGCAAAAAATTAAAAGTGGACTCTAAACTACTGCGACCTTTGCCCGAAGCGCAAGCATCCATCAAATTATTGATGGCACTGAAAAGTTCTTTGTGTTGGCTGTCGATGAGCGGATGACCTGTCATTAATTCAGGAGTGAGTTCATATTTCGCCATAATAAGGTTCACCTTTATTGTAATTATTTGTAAAAATTTGTAACATACAAACAGTATACACACATAGCCAAGCCGATGCAATCCGAACCCGCCTATTTTTGGTAAATTTATGCGTGATACTGCGTTATCCTCAC
>CAYJIG010000031.1:0-21722 GCA_964370165.1 uncultured Oscillospiraceae bacterium | reverse complement strand
TGCTGGCAGGCAAGGTGAACAAGGACTTGGTAGCTCTTTTGGGTGGTCGTGGCATCGGCCTGTGTGGAATGGATAGCGGGATGCTTTTGTGTCATCAGCAAAACGAGGAATTGGGGTTTGTAGGTGAAATTGATAAAGTTGAAACAAAACTATTGTCGTTTGCCTTGGATTCGGGATACATTCCGGTTATTGCTACCATAGGTGTTGGGGAAGATGGCACGGCATACAACATAAATGCAGACACTGCCGCATGCAAAATTGCAGTGGCACTGGGAGCGCAAAACCTGATTACCATGACAGATGTTGCAGGTCTGTTGCGTGATAAAGATGACGAAAATACGCTGATTACCGATGTGGAAATTAACGAAGTTGAAAAACTGATTTCTGACGGGATAATAGGTAAAGGAATGATCCCGAAAGTGCGTGGCTGTGTGGAAAGTTTGCAACAAGGAGTGGAAACAGCGGTTATCATGGACGGACGACGCTCGCACGCATTGCTCTTAGAGATATTTTCAACACGTGGCAGCGGCACACTAATATACAAAAATTAAAAGGGGAAAAGTATGAACAGCCAAGAGATAAAAAAGCTGGATGTGGAGCATGTACTGGATTCATATGCACGGTTTGATTTATGTTTGGTTAAGGGTACAGGATGCCGTGCATATGACGCCGAAAATAACATGTTTTTGGATTTCACCAGCGGCATAGGTGTGAACAGTCTTGGATGGGCCGACGAAAAATGGGCACAAGCAGTGGCACAGCAGGCGGCATGCCTTCAGCATACATCGAACTTGTATTATACAGAGCCATCGGCACAGTTAGCGCAAGTACTCTGCGAAAAAACAGGCATGAAAAAAGTTTTTTTTGCAAACAGTGGCGCAGAATCTAATGAAGGCGCAATAAAAACCGCACGTAAATATTCACGTGATAAATACCCGGAAAAGAAAGATACACGGCATGTTATCATAACACTTGAAAACTCCTTCCATGGCCGCACAATGGCGACGTTGTCGGCCACAGGCCAAGATTATTTTCATCACAATTTCCATCCGTTTTTACAAGGGTTTGTGCATGTGCCGGCCGGCGACATAGATGCAATGGATAAGGCGATGAATGATACGGTATGCGCCGTGATGCTGGAGCCAATACAAGGTGAGGGCGGTGTGGTTCCGCTGTCGAAAGAATATATTTTGGCGGTGCAAAAGCTTTGCAAAGAGCGAGATATATTGCTGATAGCCGATGAGGTACAAACAGGCGTAGGACGTACAGGCACCTTTTTAGCGTCACAACAAGTGGATCTTATGCCGGATGTGGTTACCTTGGCGAAAGGAATAGGTGGTGGCCTGCCGCTGGGCGCTGTATTATTCAGCGAGAAAACTCAAAATGTACTGGGTAGGGGTGATCACGCTACTACTTATGGTGGTAATCCTGTGGCTTGTGCAGGGGCGCTGGTTGTAATGGAGCGCATGGATGACGACTTCCTTGACGAAGTAAAAGAAAAAGGTGTTTACTTAAAGGAAAAACTGATGAATATGCCGGGTGTTGTGCAGGTTAACGGTGAAGGACTGATGCTTGGTATATTGTTTAAAGAAGGTATTGCGGCAATAGATGTTTTGAAAAAAGCTATGGGAAAAGGCCTATTGTGCCTGCTGGCAAAAGATAAATTGCGTTTGTTGCCGCCATTAGTGATAACAAAAGATGAAATAGACGAAGGAATGACTATTTTGAATGAAGTGTTGGAGGAAATGTCATGAAACATTTATTGAAGTTGCTCGACTGGTCCGGGGATGAGATTTTAGAGAATATCGAGCTTGGTATAAAACTGAAAGAGGCACAGAGAGCAGGAATAAAAAACAGCGAGCTTTTAGGTAAAAGTGTAGCGCTGGTGTTTCAAAAAGCATCTACTCGTACACGGTGTAGTTTTGATGTTGGGGTGTATCAGCTGGGGGGACATCCTGTGGTACTTTCTGCGGCTGAAAGCCAGATAGGACGTGGTGAGCCGGTAGAGGACACAGCACGTGTGTTGGGGCGGTATTTTGACGGTATCATGATTCGTACTTTTAAGCAAAGTGATGTGGAAGCACTTGCGAAATATTCCGGTGTACCGGTGATTAATGGACTTACTGACGATTATCATCCGTGCCAGATTTTGGCAGATTTGCAAACAGTGAAAGAGCATAAAGGAAAGCTGGAAGGCTTGAAAATCGGATGGGTAGGCGACGGAAATAACGTGGCGAACTCCATGATAGTAGGTGCGCTGAAATGTGGGATGGGTATCACTGTGGCGTGTCCTGAAGGGAATCAGCCGAAAGCGGAAGTGCTTGAGTTTGCAAAAAGTTATAAAAATTTCGTGCTTACAAATGATCCAAAAGAAGCTGCAAAAGATGCAGATGTATTGGTGACGGACGTGTGGGCAAGCATGGGGCAAGAAAATGAGGCGGAAAACCGTAAAGAAATATTCCGTGAGTTCCAGCTGAACAAGGACCTGATGGCGCTGGCAAATAACAAGTGTATGGTGCAGCATTGCCTACCGGCGCATAAAGGTGAAGAAATTACAGAAGATGTGTTTGAAGCGCATGCAAAAGAGATTTTTGACGAGGCGGAAAATCGCCTACATGCACAAAAAGCAGTGATGATTCGCTTGATGAGCAAATAAAGCTTATAAATAATAAAACGCAGATACCGCATATGGTGTTTGCGTTTTTTTAGTTGGAATGCCTTGCAAATTCGGCGAAAAAGGGTAAAATCACCTTGACAGAAATATGTGGATTTGGTATAATAAATTTCGTTCACAAGAAATTGTGTTTTTGATATGATTTCATGTAACTGAACGGTATGCGGCCATGGCGGAATCGGCAGACGCGCTAGATTCAGGTTCTAGTCGGGGCAACTCGGTGGAGGTTCAAGTCCTCTTGGCCGCACCAGCAGCGTGACGCTGCACCCAATAGGCACCGAGTAAAGCTCGGTGTCTTTTTTTGTGCGTTATTTTTTATAGTTACGCTTTTTAAAATATGATATTTTTTTAGGTGGATATTTTGTGATATAATTTAAACATAAACAGTAAAAATACCTATTGGGGGACAAGAGCATGAAGCTTAAAAATGGACTGATTTTAAATATTGAAAAAGCAAAAAAAGAGGATGCAGCCGGTATTATTGAATATTTGAATTTAGTTGGTGGCGAGAGTGATAACCTTTTATTCGGTGCCGATGAATTTAATATAAGCGTGAGCGAAGAGGAAGATTTTATTGAAAAATTTTCATTTTCAGATACATCGGCCATTTTTCTCGGGAAAGTAGGAAATGAAATCGTAAGTGTGGCTACTGTAATCTCGCAACAAAGGGCAAGGATATCTCATCAGGCAGACGTAGCTGTCTCTGTAAAGAAAAAGTTTTGGAATAACGGCATAGCAACAAATATGATGAGCGAAATAATATCATTTGCAAAGCAAAACAAAAAGACCGAAGTTTTACACTTGGGCGTAAAAGAGGATAACACAAGCGCTATTTATCTGTATGAAAAGATGGGATTTGAAAAAATTGGTGAATACAAAAACTTTTTCAAAATACAGGAAAAATATTATGCTGAAATTTTAATGAACTTATATTTATAAGTCTTATGATTGTGTTTTACGGCAAGCGAGGTTAGCAGTCGAATGTTTGATGGATAATAACTTGACACTATGCCGGAATCAAAGTAAAATCATAATATTAAATACAGATTCTTGGAGGATATCATGTACAACATTTATAACTATTTTGATAACGATGATGTGAAGATTATAGCAGAGCGCGGTGCGTTTAAAGTTATAGAGTATCAGAGAGATTTGAGTGTGAGACCGGAAAATGCTGTGACGGCATACTATAGTAGCGCAATGAATGTGCGTAAAAGGCAAGTAGTTTGTGATGTGGCGAAATCCACTGTGGTTTTGCAAGCCGGGGCTATGCAATGGATGGCTGGGGACGTGTCGGCAACCACCGGCGTAAAAGGCGTGGGAGATTTGCTGGGCAAGACAATTCGCGGTAGTGTGACGGGCGAGTCTGCCATCAAGCCTGAATATACAGGAACAGGAACGCTGGTGCTGGAGCCTACATATAAGCACATTATTTTGGTGGATGTGGGCGAGTGGAACGGTTCTATTGTGCTTGATGACGGCCTGTTTTTAGCGTGTGAGGCAAGCCTTCAGCACAAGGCAATAATGCGCTCAAACTTAAGTTCTGCCGCACTTGGCAAAGAAGGATTGTTCAACTTAAGCCTGCAAGGAACCGGCGTTGCGTGTCTTGAGTCATACTGCCCTAAAGAAGAACTTATCACCATTGATTTGCATAATGATGTGCTGAAAATTGACGGTAATATGGCTATTGCATGGAGTGCAGGCTTAGAGTTTACAGTAGAACGTAGCGGTAAGTCGTTGCTAGGTTCTGCGGCATCGGGTGAAGGCCTTGTGAATGTGTATAGAGGCACAGGCCGTGTGCTGTTGGCGCCTGTCATAAAATAAATGTGGCGTTTATTTTGTTGATTTGCTGTAGCGAATAAAACTTACATAATAAATATGATAAAAAAACAAACTGTCACTACAATGACAGTTTGTTTTTTGTTGTATATACTAGTTTAGCAGAAACTTATTTACCAACTACATCGTACGCAACGCCTGCAATTTTTTCGACGGCGTTTAGGATGTTTTGATATCCGGTGCAGCGGCATAAATGGCCGGAAATTAAACGACGTAGTTCATCACGTGTATATTTCTTGCCGCTACCTACAATTTCCACCGTAGTCATGATAAGACCGGGAGTGCAAAAACCACATTGCACTGCGGCCTCGTCCACAAAAGCTTGCTGAATTGGTGACAGCGTGCCATTTGGCCCGGTGATACCTTCCACAGTAAGTATGCTCTTGTTTTCGGCCCATAAGGTGAGGTATATGCAAGAATCGATACTTTTACCGTCTATCAGAACGGTGCATGCACCACATTCGCCTACCTCACAGCCTTTCTTGACACTGGTAAGCCCAAGGCGATTGCGCAAGGTGTCGGCCAAACTTTCACGAGGGTCTATGGCGACCTCCAGTGGCTTTTCGTTCACAGTTAGCTGAATGATTTTCATTAAAAGTTACCTCCTGCCTTGACAATGGATTCTTTAAGTGCACGCTTCGAAAGCTCGCATATTAATTGCAGGCGGAACTCTTTGGTAGCACGCCAGCTGGTGCGTGGAGAAAGCTCTGTTGGTGCATTTTCTGCCACAAGATCAAGCAGACAAGCATCAAGGGCGCATCCTTTCGCTTTTTCTTCGGTGGCACGACAGCGCACAGGAATAGCAGCGGCAACACCAAACGCTAAGCGCAAATCTTCAAGCTTTGTTTTATCAGAAGAAAGTTTCGCATGTACGGCACAGCCTAATGTTGCAATATCCATAGCGTTGCGTTGAGCGAATTTAATATAGCAGCCATGATAGTTTTCATAATCGCTTTTCGCAATAGAAATAGCGGTAAGGATTTCATTTTGGGCTAAATCTACTTTGCCAGGACCTTTGTAAAAGTCGGCCAAGGGTAAACTGCGCTGTGTATCGGGACCTGAAATGGTGAGAGTGGCGTTTAATGTGAGCAGTGTAGCGGCGGAATCAGCCGAGGTAACACCGTTACATACATTGCCGCCAATAGTACCAATGTTGCGCAATTGAGGGCCGCCGGCCTGGTCTACAGCATAGCCTAAAGTGGGCACATGCGCCTTGATAATATCGTTTTCGGCAACTTCGGCAAATGTACATAGTGGTCCTATGACGATGGTTCCGTCTTCGGATTTTGTAATACCTTTAAGTTCCTGCACGTCATGGATGGAAACAAGACTTTTTCCGGCAAGTTTTCCTTCTCTTATCTGAATCAGCACATCGCTGCCACCGGCGATAATCATCGCATCGGGATCTTCGCATAGCAAGTTAATGGCACTGCGAACATCACGAGCTTCTTTTATAGAGGCAATATCAAACATTGTGCTAACCTCCCTTTTTTGTTTGTATAAGTCCGGCATCGCAAAACGCTTCTACCAGATTTTGTGGATTCATAGGCAATTGATAAATGGGAACACCGGTAGCACATAATATGGCGTTTCTAATAGCAGGCGCGGCAGGTATGGCCGGAGGCTCGCCCAAACTTTTGTTGCCAAAAGGTCCGGTGGGATCTTCTGTTTGAACAAAATCTGCTGAAAGCTCGGGTGTGTCCATTATAGTAGGAAGCTTGTAATCAAGCAAATTATCATTCAGTGGCTTTGCATTATCGTCGTAAAGCAGCTGTTCAGACAAAGCATAGCCAAGAGACATACTCATTCCGCCGTGGATTTGGGCCTCGGCTTGTTGAGGGTTTATTAAAATGCCACTATCATGCACGTTGATAATATCTAAAATTTTCACTTTACCCACAGGGATGTCCACTTCAATTTCAACAAAGCATGTACCGAAAGAAAAAGTGTTATCGGTGCAGTGGTGGGTATACTCGGCAGTGATGTGCTTTGAATTGCTAAGACTGTAAAAACTTTCAATAGCAACGTCTGCAAGAGGAATAATGGTTTTACCGTCAGATTTTTGCACAATTTGACCGTCTTTTATATCAAGACCATCTGAAGAAATTTTACACATACCTGCGGCGTAATCCAGTATTTTTTGCTTTAGGATGGCTCCGGTTTCTTTCACGGCCATGCCTGAGACATATGTCTGACGTGAAGCATAAGCGCCGGTATCAAATGGGGTGACATCGGTATCTTGGTAAGATAAAACATGTACATTGTCTGCAGGAATTCCGATAGCATCTGCGGCCATCTGGGTGAAGACAGTGTCGGCGCCTTGGCCGATTTCGGTAGCACCCAGTTGCACTTGAACACTACCGTCTTGGTTTAAAATAATGCGACAAGAGGCTGTTTCAAGGGAAATTGGATAAACACCAGTTTTATAGCAGAATATAGACATGCCAACACCACGACGAATAGGACCGTTTTGGTTTTGATATTGCTTTCTTTTTTCATCCCATTTAATATAAGTTTTACCTTTTTCTATACACTCTAAAAGTCCGGATGAATGGCAAGTGATTCCGGTGCCGGGCGAAACAAAGCCTTTTTGCATGCAGTTGGTAAGGCGTATGTCGATAGGATCCATACCCAGTTTCAAGGCTAAGTCATCCATTTGAGATTCTTGTGCGAATGCCGCTTGAGGTATGCCGTATCCACGCATAGCGCCGGCAGTAGTACGGTTGGTGTATAAAGTGTATGCATCACATTCGAAATTTCCTTGCGGATACATCGGGTAAAATTCACCGCAAGCGTTGGCTAAAATGGCATGGCCGTGTGAGGCATATCCACCATTGTTTGACCAAGCAGTAAATTTACGCGCAATCAGTTTACCATCGCTTTTACGAACAGCTGTTTTCATGGCAAAGCGGATGGCGTGACGAGTACGGGTGCAAACCATGGTTTCTTCACGAGAAAGTTCCAGTTTCACGCAGCGTCCGCCAAGCTTCATGGTGAGCCACGCATTTAGTGGCTCATACAAGACGTCTTGCTTGTTGCCAAACCCGCCACCGATATAAGGTTTTACCACCCGAACATTACCAAACGAAATGTCTAAAGCATAGCTGATAACCCTGCGCATGATGTGAGGTATTTGAGTGGATGAAATCACATGTATGCGATTGCCATCCATGTATGCGTGAGAAACAGCACCTTCAAGGTGACAGTGTTGCACAGCTTGTGTGTCAAATGTATCATCAGACAAGTAAACATCTTCATCGGCTATGGCTTCATCAAACGAAGAATCACCTATGGTGGTTTTTTGATGTGCGATGATGTTGTCTGGATATTTTTCATGTAAAGGCGGTCCGCTACTGTTTATTGCGTCGTTTACATCAGAAATAACAGGATATTCTTCGTAAGTGACCTGCACAAGGCGGGCGGCACGAGCGGCAGCTACCTCGTCTTCTGCTACAACTACCGCAATATCATCGCCATACACACGAACTCTTTGGTTTAAAAGCCGACGATCGGCGATGTCCCGATGGGTCTCGTCGGTGCTCCATGGATGGCCTGCTGTGGCAAAAGAATGCTCTGGCACATCAAAACATGTGAAAATACTCACAACACCCGGAACCGCAAGCGCCTGTGACAAATCAAAGCTAAGAACTTTACCGTTGGCGATGTTGCTGCGTATCACCTTAGCAACTAAGGCGTTTTGCGGACATAGGTCATCGGCATACATAGCACGGCCGGTAACTTTTTGGTAGGCATCCACACGAGGGATACTCTTTCCGACACTCATATCCAAAATCCTCCTTGACAACAAATGTTGAATGTTGTTTAAATTATAAAATATATTCTTTCTATAGTATATTATAATTTGTGTTTATATTCAATAGATGGTATAGTAATAAATAACATAGTAAAATACCATGAATTAGTTTTGAGGGAGGCACGTGGTGAGTAAAGGATATATTTTGCCAAATATGGGAGGAACTACCATATCTAATCGACTGACACAAAAGCTACTGCAAGAGCTGAGCAGTGGATCGTTTATGCAGATTGACCGTTTGCCAAGCGAGATAGAACTGGCGGAAAAATATGGTGTGTCACGAAGTGTTATCAGGGATGTTTTGGCAAATCTTGAAAGAGAAGGTTATGTGGAAAGAGGCCGCGGTATAGGCACTGTTGTGAACAGGCAAATAGTGAATATGAAAAGCAGGCTTGACCTAAAGCTGGAATATAATAACCTTGTGCGCAGTGTTGGGGCTGTACCGTCTACAGGTGAAGTGAAGCTACATGAAAAACCCGCAGATGAAATGTTGGCTGAAAAACTGCAAATAGAAGTAAACGATCCATTGATAATATGTGAAAAATGGGTATATGCCTCGGGTGTGCCTGCTATTTACTCTATCGATCACCTTCCAAAAAAATTATTTGATGGCAGAGATTGGCGTGGTTTTGATTGGGCGACGCCGGTGTTTGATTTACTGGAAAATCATCTTGGAATTGTGGTGGACACAAACATCACAGACGTGAGTGCAATAAAAGGCGATGACGCCATGCGTCAAAAAATGAATGTGCAAGAAGATGCGGCGTTATTACTATTGGATGAAGTAGGATATTATAAGCTGAGCCGACCTATTTTACATAGCTATCAATATTTTTCTGATTATTTTAAATTTGCTATGTTGCGAAAACTATTCTAAAAACTGTAACATTAAAAATCCCTCACGGCGTGTAAGCTGTGAGGGATTTAAACTATTATAAATTGAAATTTATAGCAGAGGGAAGACGAACAGTTTGATAAGGAAGGCTACGCCGAGTGCCCACAAAACAGGGCTGATTTCACGAGCTTTACCTTGGATGGCAAGAACTAGAAGATAGAACAAAACGCCCCACATGATACCGGCAGAGATGGAATATCCTACCACCATGAAGATGATGGTGAAAATGCCGGGAACCAAAGCTTCCACTTTATCCCATTCAAATTCACGCATAGGCTCGCACATCATGATGCCTACCATGACAAGAGCAGGTGCAGTGGCAAAGCCGGGAATGGTGGCGATAAGAGGGAAGAAAGGAATGGCCAGTAGGAATAAAACGCCGGTGGTAACAGCTGTAAGACCGGTGCGGCCGCCTTCTTCTACGCCGGAAGCACTTTCCACAAATGTGGTAACAGTGGATGTACCTAAAACAGCGCCTACTGTGGTGGCAATAGCATCAGATGCAAATGCACGATTGATTCCGGGGAAAGTGCCGTCGTCGTTCATTAGCTTTGCCTTAGTGGCAACACCGGCAAAAGTGCCGAGGGTGTCGAAAATATCCACATATAGGAAGGTCAAAGTAACGATAACGAATTGGGCTATATTTGCAGGGCTGGAAAATGCCTGACCAAGACCTTCAAAGCAAAGACCCAAAGTAGGTGCAAGGCTGGGAGGCGCAGAAATGATGGCACTGGGAATCAGTGAATATAAACCGGCTTCGATATCAACCACATACCATCCGGCAAGTTGTGCGAAAATGCCCAGAATCCAGGTGATGAAAATACCTAACAGCAAAGCACCTTTTACCTTTTTTGCCCACAAAACAACGGTGATGGCAATGCCAACAATGGCAAGACAGACTTTTGCTTGGGTCAGGTTTGGGTTTACTTCTACTAAAGTAGCGCCACCAACAATGATGGAAGCATTTTGGAAGCCGATGAACATGATAAATAGTCCAATACCGGCAGAAATGGCCAAACGTAATTGTTTTGGAATTACATAAAGCAGTTTGCTACGAATACCGGTAAGGCTGAGAAGGATAAAGATAAGGCCTTCCACCAAAACAGCTGCCAGTGCAAACGAAGGTGTGAAGCCCATGGTGAGTACAACAGTATATGCAAAGAATGCATTGAGACCCATACCGGGTGCCTGAGCAAAAGGTAGGCCGGCAAAAAGACCCATCAGCATGGTGCCCAGAACTGCAGACAAAGCAGTTGCCATAAATACAGCACCGCCATCAAGGCCGGCAGCAGATAAGATACCCATATTTACGGGCAGAATGTATGCCATGGTAACGAAAGTGGTGATACCCGCAAGAATCTCGGTTTTTACAGTGGTGTTGTGTTGCTTAAGCTTAAAGAACTTCTCCATCCAATTTTCCTCCTTTAATAAAACACATGTGTTATCCGCAAAAAATGGAAACAATCGAGATGAGTAGTGCACCTCCCTCTTAATTTATGCGTTAAACATTTTATCAAAAACAAAACATATCTATAATTATGATATATCATAGATAGTCGTAGATAATAAATTTGGAAATGTATAGTACAAATGATAATTATTATTGTATAATGAAATTATCACAATAAGTCTAAAAAATTAATATATTGTTATTATACAACATATTTTAGAATAAAAAAAGTAATAATATTCACAAAATACTCACAAAATTGAAAAATTTGTTGTGAAAGGTGGAAAAGGATGAACTACGGTACATTTGCATTAAGGGGAAATATACTTTACAGCCAAAATAAAAGTATGATAATTGAGCAAAATGACGTATTTTTAGTGTGTGAAAATGGCAAAGTAGATGGCGTGTACGCTGATTTGCCTGAAAAGTATAAAGATATACCGGTGAAAGACACTAAAGGAAAGCTGATTGTGCCCGGGTTTACAGACTTGCATATCCATGCGCCTCAAACAGCTTTTAGAGGCATGGGCATGGATTTAGAACTTCTTTCGTGGCTGTCGGCCTATGCGTTTCCGGAAGAGGCAAAATATAAGGATACATCATATGCAAAAAAAGCATACAGCTTATTTGTGGATGCGCTTAAGAAAGGTGCAACTACAAGAGCGGTTGTGTTTGCTACGGCGCATGTGCCGGCCACAATCGAGCTGATGGACATGCTGGAAAAAAGCGGACTTGTCACTATGGTAGGCAAGGTAAATATGGACCGAAACGCCATAAAAGAGCTACAAGAAGAAAGCGCAAAAGCATCGATCATTGCAACAAAAGAATGGCTAGAGGCGTGTCAAAACCGATACAAAAACACAAGCCCCGCCTTAACACCTAGGTTTATACCCAGTTGTACAGACGAGCTTTTGCAGGGTCTTGGTGAAATACAAAAGCAGTATAAAATTCCGGTGCAAAGCCATTTATCGGAAAACATGGGTGAAATTGCCTGGGTGAAAGAGCTGTGCCCAAAAGCAGAAAGTTATGCCGATGCGTATGTCCAAAAAGGGCTTTTTGGTGGTGTGGATTGTCCCACCATCATGGCACATTGTGTGTATAGTGATGAAGAAGAACAAAAGCTGCTGAAGGAGAAAGGCGTGTGGGTAGCCCATTGTCCGACATCAAATACTTGTTTAGCAAGTGGCGTGGCACCCGTACGTCAATTTTTGCAAAATGATATAAATGTGGGGCTGGGCAGTGATGTGGCGGGCGGATACGATATTTCAATATTTGGCGCCATGTCCGAGGCGATTAAAGCGTCTAAGCTGCGCTGGCGTATGCAAGATGAAAGCCTAAAACCACTTTGCCTGGAAGAAGTATTTTATATGGCGACTATGGGCGGCGGAAGCTTTTTCGGAAAAGTGGGTAGCTTTGAATCGGGATACGAGTTCGACGCACTTATTCTTGATGATTCAAACTTACCTTGTCCGCTTGAGTTGACTTCAAAACAGCGACTGGAACGTATTATGTATTTGGGTGGCGATCAAAACGTTGCAGGGAAATATGTGTGTGGTGAACAAGTCGTTTAACAGGTTATCATACATATAAGCATACAAAATAGTATATAGGTGTATATACAGGTGTATATTTTGATGTATACAAAAAAACCGCTTGCAGGAACTTGCCTGCAAGCGGTTTTTTGTGAAGAAAAAGCTAATGTAGCGGACAGTTTTCGTCTGGGATGTTGTCGTACTTGTACCATCCTGTGTCTACAGAAGGGCAAGCCTCAGAGGCGATGCATCCGCTTTCAACACAGTAATTAAGCTCCACTACGCCAGAAGGCACATCAAAAGCCAAAGGTGTCAAGTTTTGCTGAGCGGTTTGCATCACGGCTTGCCAGGCAAGTGTTGGCGGATGGGTAGACCTATCCACCGACAATGGGATATTTTCGTCATATCCGTACCAGCTGGCAGTGACGTAATAAGGTGTAAGGCCGACAAACCAGTGGTCGCGTCCATCGTTGGTTGTGCCGGTTTTGCCAATACTTTCCATTCCGCCACCACCTGAAAAACCTGCCGCGGTGCCTTCACTTGTAACAAGCGCCAGCATGCGATTCATAATATATGCCGTCTCTTCGCTAATTACGCGAGTTTTATCTGTGTTTACTGTCAACAAAGTGCCACCGGCACCATTTTCAATATGGGTAAAACTGTGAGGTGTGACAAGATACCCACCGTTGCCAAACATTGCATATGACATGGCCAGGTCTATGGCGGATATCCCGTAAGTGGTGGAGCCAAGGCATAAAGGCCCGAGATTGTTGTCGGTATCGGTAAGGGTAGAAATTCCAAGATCGTCTTGCAAAAAGCTCATCATTTCACTTGTGCCAACCTCATCACCTATACGAACAGCCACAGTGTTTACGCTGTCGGCCAATGCGTCGGCTGTCAAAACATCATCGTTTGTATAGTTCATGGTAGAGTTCGACGGCCAGCCGGTTTCTTGGCCGGTGATAGGATCTGTGATGGTTTCAAAAGGCGAATCTAAAAACGGAGTGCTCCAGTGTACGGTATCGTCTTCAATGGCGGTAACGTATGGAGAAATTGGCTTCATGGTACTGCCAACTTGGCGCAAGGTTTGGGTGGCTCGGTTCAGGCCACGACTGATGGTTTTTTCGCCCAGTGCGCCAACCACGCCACGAATACCGCCGTCATAGTCAAGGCTTATCATGGCTCCTTGCGGTGTCACTTGTACTTCACCTGTAACAGCGTTGCCGTTTTCATCCAAGATAGGATCACCATTGTCGTCATATAATGGTTTTGTGGCGGTGGCCACCGGCATTGGATGATATTGAGATGTTTCCATGACATATTCCATGGATGATTGCAATGTGGGATCGGCAGTGGTAAAAATTCGCAAACCACCGTTGAATATTAAGTGAGAAGCCTCTTGGCGGGTAAGATTATACTGGTTTTCAAATTCTTCTATAGTCATTTCAATCACGGTATCGGTGAAGTAATCGGTGGTATAGGCCGGCAAAGCCGGCTCGGGATTGCCGGATAAGTTTAATGGCTCTGCTATAGCGGCGGCGTGCTGGTCTGCGGTGATGTAGCCATCGGCATACATCTCACTTAAAATATAGTTACGACGCTCTAGATGATATTCCGGGTTTGTGTTTGGGTTATAACGAGATGGGTTGCGTGTGATGGAAGCAATAGAAGCACACTCGGCCAATGTGAGCTCGGAGACAGGTTTATTAAACAGCTTTTTTGCTTCGGCCTGCACACCGGCGGTGTTTCCGGTGAAGCTGATGGTGTTTAGATACCCGTGCATTATTTCTTCTTTTGTGTAAAGTGCATCAAGACGTATAGCGCGGCATATTTCACGCAGTTTGCGTAAATATCCTGCCATGTCGGAGTCGGCGTCGTCTCGGGTAAGGTTTTTGATAAGTTGCTGTGTGATGGTGGAGGCGCCTTGTTGCTGGCCATCGTCACCACCGATATATTGGCCTGTGACAGCATATGAAAGCTCGTTCAACACAGCAAATATGGTGCGGCTGATATCAATACCAAAATGGGTGAAAAACTCTTTATCTTCAATAGCTACAAATGCATTTATGAGGTTTTGAGGAATTTCTTCATACGGAACATATTCTTTGTTTTGGGTGCATGGAATGCTGGCATATTCAATATGCTCGCCACTGGTTTGGTCGGTGTAGTAAAGTATTGTTTCGCCTCGGTAGGGTATGGTTTCTAAATCAAGCCACAAATCATCATTGCGGGTGGTGTATACAAAGAAAAAACCTGCGGCTAGAACAAACAAAAAGCATAGCGATAAAAAACCTAGAACTAACTGCTTTTTACCGATGCGAAAACGTTTTTTGGTAGCAGAAGAAGGGGCTGAATCAGCACTGGATTCAATACGTCGTTTTTTTTCTTTCGGAGTCCGTTTTTGTTTTTTTACACGTGGTGGAGTACTATTTTCTTCGTTTTGCAATAACATTGAAAGCTCGGACAAGTTTTCGCTTTCGGCGCCTGCGGAATGCTGTCTTGCCAATAGCTGTGACAGTTCGTTGAGATTGTCTTCTATAAGAGTGGTATCTTCTTGTCTTTGAAGAATTTGTGTAAGTTCTGCCAGGCTATCTTCATCTAAAGAAGTGGTTTTTGATTGCTCTAAAATCTGAGCTAGATGTATCATATCTCGCTCTGTGGCATATATATCATTATTGCTATCTTGCGATATACGCCGCCGAATACGGCGTGTATGAGGAAGATTATTATCTTCAAATCGAGGGTTTTGATTTTGTGGCAAACAACTCACCTCCTGTGAGAAGTAAATAGATGATTTATTATATTGTAGCTGAAATATAGTATATTTTATAAAATTAGCTTGACAAAGGAAAACAGTGACAGTATACTAAATCTAAATATTGAAATGATAATAGCGATGATAAAGAAATAGTAGCTTTTTTTATGCTAAAAAGAGAGTGGCCGGTGGGTGAGAGGCGCAAAGCAGAAAAAAGTGAATACATCTTTTAGCTTTGCATCGAACGGCGAAAGCTGAGTAGGCTGCAACGGGTGCACCCGTTATTGTGCTAAAGTATACCTTAATTTTGTGATATATTTGTGGGTGTACTTGATAAGTGGTGGCGAAAGCCGCAAAAAAGGTGGTACCGCGAGATATATCTCGTCCTTTTCGAAGGACGGGATTTTTTTTGTGAGAAAAGGAGAATAATATGCCTATTACAGATTTTTTAGAGAAAAATGCACGTAAAAAAGGCGACGAAGTGAGCCTTGTCGAGGTAAACCCCGAAGTGGAAACAGGCCACAGCACGGTATGGAGAGACTATGAGCTGGTGGAAGCCAGCACAGAGCGTGCTTATCGGAAAACCATGACATGGAAGCAATTTGATGATGAGGCAAACAGGTTTGCTAATTTTTTGTTGTCACGTGGCGTTAAACGTGACACAAAAGTGGCAATTTTGCTAATGAACAGCCTTGAGTGGTTACCGCTTTATTTTGGGATATTAAAGGCAGGCGCGCTAGCGGTGCCATTGAACTATAGATATACCGCCGAGGAAATAAAGTACTGTCTAGAGCTTGCGGATGCGTCTATATTAGTGTTTGGATCCGAATTTATAGAGCGTGTGGACGAGATAAAAGACAGTATTCCAAAAGTGGAGTCGCTTTTATTTGTGGGACGTAAAGTGCCTGATTTTGCAGAGGACTGCATGGCACTTTCATCGGAGCAATCCACACAAAAGCCTGATATTTTGCTGTCAGACGAAGATAATGCCGCTATATACTTTTCTTCAGGGACAACAGGATTCCCCAAAGCTATTTTACATAATCATCAGAGCTTGATGCATGCGGCATACACAGAACAAAATCACCACCAGCAAAAAGAAGACGATGTGTTTTTATGTATACCACCGCTATATCATACCGGCGCAAAAATGCACTGGTTTGGCAGCTTGGTGTCGGCCAGTAAGGGTGTGTTACTGCGTGGAATTCAGCCACAGTGGATTTTACGCACCGCCGAGGAAGAAAAAGCTACCATTGTGTGGCTTTTGGTGCCATGGGCACAGGATGTTTTGGATGCTATCGATGCAGGCGAAATAGATATTAGCAAAATGGATCTATCAAGATGGCGTCTTATGCACATAGGTGCACAGCCGGTACCGCCGTCACTTATTGAGCGCTGGTTGAAAGTATTTCCGCATCATTCATATGACACAAACTATGGATTATCCGAGTCGATTGGCCCGGGTGGAGTGCATCTCGGCATGGAAAATATCCACAAGGTGGGTGCCATTGGTAAAGCAGGATATGGCTGGGAAACGAAAATCGCCGATGAGAACGGAAAAACAGTAAAAAGAGGCGATGTTGGCGAGCTGGCTTTGCGTGGTCCTGGGCTGATGAGCTGTTATTATAAAGATGAAAAGGCTACAAATGAAGTTTTGAAAGACGGATGGCTTTTCACCGGCGACATGGCTATGGAAGATGAAGATGGATTTATATTTTTAGTTGACCGCAAAAAAGATGTTATTATCATGGGCGGAGAAAACATCTATCCTGTGCAAATTGAAGATTTTTTGCGTAACTGTGATAAAATAAAAGACGTGGCAGTGATTGGTTTGCCTCATAAACGTCTGGGCGAGATATCGGCGGCAGTTATTGAAATAAAGCCCGATATGCAGTGTGATGAAGACGAAATACTTGAGTTTTGTGCTGAGTTACCTCGCTATAAGCGGCCACGCAGGGTGATATTTGCGCCGGTGCCACGAAATCCGACAGGGAAGATAGAAAAGCCTAAACTGCGTGAAAAATATGCAGGCGGAAGCCTTGTTCAGCAACAAACCGAACAATGAAAATTTGATAGAATAAGTAGGGCTAGTTATGAGTGGACATAGTATTTATACATTTAAATTTAGTGAAATGTACAAGCTATATCTTGCCAAAGCAGAAAGAAAAGGTAGGACATCTGATGAAGTAGATGAGGTTATTTCTTGGCTGACAGGCTATGCAAAAGATGAAATCAAGAAGATTGATGACAGTGTTGACATGACAAGTTTCTTTGAGTCAGCACCGTGTCTAAACCCGAGTAGAAGTCTTATCAAAGGTTCAATATGTGGTGTTAAAATCGGGGAAATTGACGAGCCGCTAATGAAAGAAATCAGGTATCTTGATAAACTTATAGACGAGCTGGCAAAAGGCAAAGCCATGGAAAAAATACTAAGATAAAATACTAAAATAATATACATGAAAAACTCCTGCGATAATCGGATACACCGAATTGTCGCAGGAGTTTTTGTGGGGTAGGAGGGCTTTGTATATATAAATTCTTATTTGAAATTTTCACGGAACCCGTCAAGATATTTTGCGTTGCGTTTTGCACCATCATCCACATTTGAACTGCATAGAAGGGGTGGCTCGATGCCTTTTTCTACTAAAGCTTCGGTGATGGCCACCACCAATGCTTGAACCAGTGCAATACCGATAAAGTCGCTGATTGGGCCTGTGGTGACATCACAACCCGGAACTAAGAACGAAGCATCGCCGTATTCTGTTTGGTTGTCAAGTACAAGATCGGCCACTTCAAACAGTTTTTTACCGCTCTCATGACGTGATGTAACTTTTTTTGAGTGTTTTAAAGACGTGATGGCAATAACATAAACGCCACGTTCTTTGGCGCCCATTGCCATTTCCAGTGGCACGCTGTTTGTGCCGGAATTTGAAATAACTATCAGTGTGTCGCCTGCTTGCAAGTTATGCAGTTGCAACAAAGCATCGGCATATCCGGGTAAACGCTCCAGTAAAGTGCTTTTATGAGGAAACTCATGCAGCATCATTTCACCCGGCAAAATACCGCGAGCAAACACAAGACCGCCTGCACGCATATACAGCTCTTCGGCTATCATGTGGGAATGGCCGGTGCCAAAAGAATAAAACTGCTTGCCGTTGGCGTATCCGTCAGCTATCACCTGCGCCGCTTTTTTAATGTTATCTTCTTGTGATTGTCCGGCTTCGGCCAACACATCAGATAAATATGAAAAATAACGAGAAATTTCAGACATTTTAAAACCTCCGTAAATGCATTATAAAGAGGGGATGCCCTCTTGTTTTAATAAATCCATTAGCTTTTGTATGTATGCCTCGCCCTGACCTTTAGCAAAGCGGCTGGAGAGTGCCTCGTAATCACCGGCGTCGTAGCTGTCAGCATCGGCCATGTAGCCTAAAAGGCAGTTGGTGTAGCCAAACATTTCGACATTGTAGCAATCCTTAAGCTGCATAGCTAAAACGGAATACAGCTCAAACGGAGAACAAACGATGGTCACGCTACCAAGGTGAAGCAGGCCTACATTTACAACAAAATCGCCGGGTGTATGCCCTAAAAACGCTTGCGCACGGAAATGATTCATGCGCGCGCCTTCTACAAAAGAGTAGGCTTTGCGCAAAATAGTAACATCATCTGTCTCAGTTTGTTTTTGAGCATATGCTTTTTCGGCTTGTGCCAGTTTTTCGGCGGCAACCTGCACGCTGTCAACTTCAGCTTCCTGTAATGTGATGCCGTGATAAGAAAGGCTGATGTCGGAAAGATTGAAAGGCTTTGCCTCGGATAGCAAAGAACGCAATTTTGACGCAACAATATTGCCGTATCGATTCACTTCATCAAAAGTACTTTCTTTTCTTGTGAACCTGGTAGACATATCACCACACGAGCCGTTGAAAAATGCAACCATGGAGTATTCGCTGCCTAAAATAGCATTGACAGCACCGGGCCAGTCGGCGGTGATTTGCATGTTTTCATGGTTCATAACGGTGGGATGGCAGGATAAGTTATATAAAAGTGCTTTGGTGCCATCAGCCATGGTAAACTCGATTAAAAACACGTTTTGATCACTGCGCATGTCGGGTGAATGGCGGTTTGTGCCAAGCTCTTCCAATGTACCATGTGCCATGCGTGAGGTGAATTCTTGTGGATTTTCCAGCGATTGCTTTATGGCTTTCATGCTGTTTTCCAAAAGTGCTTGCAACAGCTCGGGATCGTTGTCGCCAATCATCTCACGCATCATAGATTTATGCCCGCTGCTCACATCAAATATTCCACCTTGGGCGGAATGTGTGTGGCTACAAAAAACAATGAAATCATTTTCAGTTATGCCAAGCGGTGCAAGCAAATCGCATAAAGTCGTCATATATAAATGATCGACATTTAAAACATCCAGTTGGATGATAAGATATGGAGGGGAAGAATCATCACGGTGAAAGCTAAATACACGTGCGTATAGATCGTCATGTACACCCGTAACGTCACGTCGTGCTGCAAAACCTGCAAGGCGGGCAGTTTTATGTGGAGTTAGTTTTTCTTTACCAATGCCAAGTTTCATTTTGTGACCTTCTTTCCTTTACAATAAGTAGCAGTGATATCATAATTGTCGTCTAAAACAACGATGTCAGCATCGTAACCGGCACGAAGATGCCCAATTCGGTGATCTAAACCCAGCATAGCAGCGGGATTGGCAGTGATGGACGCAAGCGCCCAGTCAAACGGGATGCCGCCTTTTTCAACCATGTTTTGTAGGCCGCGGTTGAAGAACATAGTGCCACCGGTGATGGTATCGGTTCCCGTGATGGTAGCCACACCGCTTGGGTGCACAGTGATAGGGTTATTATCACCTAAGATATACTCGCCGGGTGATAATCCTTTAGCCAAAAGGGAATCAGACACACCCACCACTTTATCTTTACCTTTTGTTTTGAATAAAATGTTAAGCACATCATAATCGACATGTAAGCCGTCAAAAATAGCCTCACAAAAAGCATCGCTGCGCATTAAAGCACCTACACAACCCGGTTTTCGATGATGTAGTAGCGTCATAGCGTTGAAAGCATGGGTAAAGCATGTGGCGCCGTTTGATAAAGCGAGTATTGCCTCGTCAAAAGTGGCGGCGCTGTGGCCGATGGTGACTACAATTCCTTTTTCTACGGCGTGACGAATGGCGGCATGATTTTTGTCGGTCTCGGCCGCTATGGTCATATAACGTACTTTTCCGTCAGTCATGGTGTGATAACGGTCTATCATTTCGGGAGTAGGCGTAAGCATCCACTTTGTATCCATAGCGCCTTTATATTCGGGATTACAGGCAGGGCCTTCCATGTGAATACCTAAAATTTCGGCACCATGAGGCGCATCGTCCATAAGGCTTGACAAAATACGTAGGCTATTTTCTTCTATATCAAAGTCTATCGGATATGTAGTAGGCAAAAAGCCGGTGATTCCTTCAAGTGGCAGTTTGGAAATCCACTCTTTCATGCTTTTTTCTTCAGCATGTGCAGGGTTTGCCATGTAGGCACCATGAGTGTGGACGTCTAAAAATCCGGGTACGATGCGTTTATCGCCGTAATCTTCTGCGTCATCGTCTGCAACAAAAGGCGAAATGCTTGAAATACGGCCATTTTCTATCTGTATACAGGCAGGCATAAAAACACCGTATAGCCATATACGACTGCTTTTGATTTTCATTCAATTTCTCCGATATACTATTTTAATTATTTATCAGCTGCAAAAACAATACCTGCACCTTTACGTGATTTTTCCACTAGTTTTGCAATGATTAGGCTATGATCAAGCAAAGCATGGCAAGCGGCCATATCGCCTTTTTCTACAATGCTGGTAAAATCCACCATTTCATAATATAGCACGTTATCATCTTCTTGCTCGTTGTATGAAGTAGAGGTGCCGTCGTTGAGATTGACAGTGAAACTTGAGCAAAGGCTGGAAACAGAAGGAATATGAATATATCCTTTGTCGCCTTGAAGCTGTATACTGTTTTCACTTTTTGAATCTTTTGTGGCAGATGCGGTGCAAAGAAATCCGGGATAAGTGAGGATAAGCACGCCCGAAGTATCAATGCCATTATCTGCTTTGTTTGGATAGTATGCAATATCTTGCGGCTCGCCAAAAAGGCCTACCATAAAGTTAAGGTTATAGTAGTTTAGGTCCATTAGTGCGCCGCCGGAAAACTCGGGATTGAAAATGTTTGGGTTTTCGCCACGCAGATATGCATCATAGCGGCTGGAATATTGCGAGAAGCTCAGTTGTACCAGCTTGAGGTTACCCACTTGGCTTACATGGTTTTTCAAAAGCTTGAAGTTTGGCAGGTGCGGTACAGTGACAGCCTCAAATAAAAATAAATTTTTCTCTTTAGCAAGCGCAATAAGCTCAGACAATTCTTCTGAAAAAGACACAAACGGCTTTTCGCACAGCACGTTTCTTCCGGCATTCAGCGCGTCTTTTGTCCACTTGTAATGTAACGAGTTTGGTGTTGCAATATAAACGAAATCAAGACTTTCATCTTGTAAAAAAGCTTCTTTATCAGTATAAACTGTATTGATACCATGTTTTTCTGCAAAAGAGTCTGCAGTGTCTTTATTGCGTGAATAGCATGCAGTAATTTCTACTCCACTGATTTTTCGTGCGGCTTCAATAAAACTTGTTACCACAAAATTTGTGCCTACAGTTCCGATTTTCATAATTATGAACAGTCCTTTCAAACTTATTCCAT
>CAYJIG010000030.1:0-22092 GCA_964370165.1 uncultured Oscillospiraceae bacterium | reverse complement strand
TCTCCGCCAATAGGAACAAATCCGAACACCAAAGCCTTTGTGATAGGCGATGTGTTCGGATTTGTTTTTTATCTAAGTGAATAACGAAACAAAGACAGGGTATCACCGTTTTTTGGTGATACCCTGTCTTGTTATGTTAAGGACGGTTTTCTTTTTCCGTCTTTTGCCTTTTCCACTGCTCAAGTTCTCGCTTGCCCTCGTCACTATCAAAGTATTTTTGTATTTCCGGTAAGAGTATTCTTACAAGACTTTCGAGTTCGTGTTTCGGGATTTTGGATTTTTTGTCGCCTTCATTTCGCCTATGTGCTCTCTCTTTAATATTAAATTATCTCAGTTTTTTCAGATCATGGCATCGTCTGTTTTTGTTTGTTTAGTAGGCATTATCTTAGCCCAGTACTACTCAAACCCTTAACATCAGCATTAAATATTTCTTCTATCACGTATCTCTCGAAAACATAAGAATAACTCGAATAATTCAACTGATTTCTGTTGAATTATTCGAGTTATCTGTTAAAGATAAATACAACTTAATTTACTGCAAGTTTTTACCACATTATTTTCCTGAGTTTTTAACGGCTTCTTTGCATAGTGCTGATATCTTATCAAAATTACCTTCTGCTATATCCTGTTTAGTGCACACCCAGCTTCCACCAACCGAGTGGATAAATGGTGCGGCGTGATATTCTCCAATATTATCCGCATTCACACCGCCGGTTGGAATAAATTTTATCCCAACAAAAGGAGCTGCTAGGTTTTTCATTGCGTTTAATCCACCATAGACATTGGCAGGAAAAAACTTTATAACATCTACACCAAGCTTCATAGCTGCCATAATTTCTGTAGGAGTCACACAACCCGGTGTTACTGTGATATCATTTTCCATACACCAAGCAACAAGTTCCGGATCAAAACCGGGCGAAACAATAAACTTTGCGCCGGCTTCTGCTACAGCCTTGCCTTGTTCTAAATCAACCACAGTGCCTGCGCCAACAAGAATTTCAGGAACTTCTTTTGCAACTTTTCTTATGGATTCAAGGCCGGCCTCTGTGCGTAGGGTAATCTCCATCACATCTATTCCCCCCGCCAACAATGCCTTAGCTGCGGGAACAGCATCACTTACATTTTCGATAACAACAACAGGAACAACCGCTACATTTCCTAATCTTTCTGTATACTTCATTATGTCCTCCTAAATAATAGTACTGTATTTACTTTTTCCTAAGGTTCTACAGAGAGCATTGACATTGTAGCCGGCATTTCATGCGCCGTGTTAACCTTTCCCTCGTCGGTCACAAGATCGAAGCAAGATACAATAATATCATCGCCCCAAACACAGGGTTCTCCCGGCTCGTCAAGTTCCCCATTAAAACCATCTGTATCAGGAGAGCAAGCAATGCGAGTAACCGTTCCATCAGGGGTGATTTTTGCAATTGCATTTGCCGAAAAATCTGCTACGTATATATTTCCATGCTTGTCAATGGTCATTCCGTCGGTGGATTTAAGTTCAGCACTGTTTTGCGCCCAGTTAAGGTTTTCCTTCACACTGCCGTCTTCATTAAATATAATTTTGTGGACAAGTCCATCTCCGAAATTGCCGATGTATAAATTCCCGTCTTTATCAAACACGATACCGTCAACACCATATTGGCAATCAGGATTTTCAGTTATAAACGTTAGCAAGATGTGCTCATCGGACAAAGTATTTGTGCAGTGTATATTCTCTGCATCTATCGGAAAACGATAAACGCAACTCATAAGTTTTCCGCTTTCGGTTTTTTGCCTTTTCATACAGCTTTGAGTCACATAAATATACCCGTCTTTAATACGCAGACCGTTGGGGTGCTCCATATTATCGGCAACAACAGTGCACTTTACTACGCCTTCATCATTGACACGCAGCCGCAAAACACGGCCTGTATATACTAAATCCACTCGCTCTGTCCAGCCGGGATTGTCAATCAAATAAAGATCTCCATCGGAATCAAATTCTATTCCCATGGCACGTGCTTCACCGGTGTTTTCGTTGATGGGTACATCAAACCACTTTTTTATATTGCGGTCTCGGTCTATCTTTAGGACGCATGATGGCATGGACATGTCCGCAAAGTTGGGACAAGCTAAAATTAAATTGTCATCTTTATCAATAGCCATGCCATCGGGCGTGCACACATAATCTTCAGGTAACAAAGTAAATAAGCGTGGAGTCTGCATAACATTCTATTCCTTTCTAGTTCAATATTTCATTCATAAATTTGCAAGAATCAAAAATCATGGCATCCATTTGCTCTTCGCTAGCACCTTCGGACATATCTCTCCATACCTTTATGTCATAAGGAATACTTCCGCCCATTAGAATAAAAGGCTCCATAACAGCGGCTCCTTCATACCCGACCTGCTTTAAAGCACCGGCCATTTCACGCCAGGGTAACTTGCCTTGTCCCGGAGGTCTGCGGTTGTTTTCACCTATGTGGAAATGCCCCAAATATGAACCAACCTCTAAAATTGCGCTGACCATATCATCTTCTTCTATATTCATGTGAAAAGTATCCAAAAGTACTTTTGCATTTGGGCTATCGATACGCTTTACAAACTCGACGCCCTCTTTTGCAGTGTTTAACAAATATTGCTCAAATCGATTTACCACCTCGCAACAATATATCACATTATTGTCCTCGGCCACTTTTATAAGTTCTTTCATGGAACCTATAGCAATGTCTTCTTTTTTGCGTTTTTCGTCCATGTTTATACCGTGTGTGGGCATCGCTTGCCAGCCGGCATAAGAAACTCCGTTAAGAACACTTGCGCCTACCTTAGGCATAGATTTAATAATTTTGGTGACATGTTCTATCCCGGCACGCCGCACCGATGCGTCATCACTTGCCAAGTCGTGCTCGGCACCCAAACCTATGCTGTAGGTAAACTCAAGGCCATTATCATCCGCACAAGATTTCAATTCAGCAAGTAGCTTGTCGCTATAGTGACAAAACTCAGCAGAGGCAACTTCACATACATCAAAGCCCAAACGGGCAACCTTTTTTATCAGTGGAATATATTCGATTTCGTTCCAATTATGGCTCCAAAAGCCATAATGCATACCGACTTTAATCATAATAACACTCCATTTAATCTTTAGTAGGCTGATTTTTCCATACCAATCTTTACTATATGGGTTATTTATTTTCTGTCATATATTTATATGCAGGCTTGAGACTTTCATAGCATACTTCAAATGTCTTGCGCACGGGAATATAAGTTTTGACAGTTTCAGGATTGGGTGTAATGATGCTGTTGATTTCAATCATGTTGTCAATTTCGTTGAAGTCTTTAAAGATTCCAACACCTACACCGCCTGTCATGGCAGCACCCATGGAAGTTGCTTCCTCAAGTAAAACAGGTACTTTAATCTTAGCATCATAAAGGTCCGCCATAATCTGGCACCACAGCTCGCCTTTTGCGCCACCTCCCACAACAAGAAGCTCATGTATAGGTATGCTTTGGCGCAAAACGTCTAAAATAACAGCAAGGTTCATTGTTACGCCCTCAATCACAGCTCTTAGCATGTCACTGCGAGTGTTTTCCATTTTCAGGCCCAGCCATGCGCCGGTTGCGTCCGGATTCCAGCGGGGAGCTCGTTCACCAAGTAGGTACGGCAGGAACATTACGCCGTTTGAGCCTGCCGGTGATTGAGACATAGCTTCGTTTATAAGCTCATACGGGCCACAGTTGCGCGCTTTTGCCTCTTCAGTTTCAAACTTGCAAACTTGCTGTTTAAGCCAGCTATATGCACTGCCTCCGGTTTGCATTGTGCCTGTAGGTGAATAAAGCCCGGGAACGATATGTGCCCATGTGAATGTGCGCATTTGCTCGTCAAAAAGTGGCTTTTCCGTCGTGGTGGCTATCCATGCGGAAGAGCCTACACAGCTAAATGTTCTTCCGGGACTGACCGAGCCTGCGCCAACGTTTGAGCACAGACCATCTCCGCCGCCCATGACAACAGCTGTACCTGCTTTAAGTCCTGTTTGCTCAGAGGCCCATGAAGTAACTTCACCCGCAACTGTGGTGGATGAAACAATTTCCGGTAGCTTGTCTCCATCTATATTTGAAATGTTGATTATCTTTTCAGACCATGTAAGCGTGTTTAGGTCTATGCAACCGTTGCTTGTAGCGTCCGATGGCTCAGTATAAAATTTGCCGGTAAGGCGCAAAACTATAAAATCCTTTGCGTTTAAAGCTTTGTATGTTTTCTTGTAAATGTCAGGCTCGTTATCCCGAATCCACATTAGCTTTTGCAAGCCATAAGAGGCGCTGTTTCGATGTCCTGATATCTTATAGAAATCATACATGGAAATATGTTCTTCTATTGCTTTTGCCTGTTCTTGTGCACGTTGGTCGGCCCATATAATGGAGGGTCGCAAAGGACGCCCTTCTTTATCAACGCAAAGACACCCCATCATTTGACCCGAAAACGACACAACGGCAACGTCGCCGGCATCAATCTTTGCTTTTGCAATAAGATTTCTACTTGTGACACAGATTGCATTCCACCAATCTTCGGGTTCTTGCTCTGCCCAAATACCATTAAAATAGTGGCAGTCATAGCTGAATACTTCACTGGTTATAAGCTTTCCTTCTTCGCTGAAAAGCGTTGCTTTATTTCCGGATGTGCCTAGGTCATGCGCTAGTATGTATTTCACTTTTACTCCTCCTCAAATCCCAAATCACAGAGCAAGTTTTTTGTGGCCATACGCCCCATATTCAATGCGGCACCCGCAGTTGATGCGGCGCAGTGCGATCCGAGAACCACATTTTCTAATTGAGCCCAGCGTGGGTCTGTAGGAGGCTCGTGTGAAAATGCGTCTATGCCTGCGCCATAGATATCTCCCTTTTCCAATGCACTGAGAAGCGCATCTTCATCAATAATGCCTCCACGAGCTGTATTGATTAAAATCACATTCTTTTTCATCATTGCCAATTGTTTGGCCGATATCATATTGCATGTGTCCGCAAGCAACGGAAGATGCAGCGATATAATATCGCATTGTGAATAAATTTCCTCGGGAGTTGCCCGTGTGATGTTATTTGAAGCGGCATATTCTTCGTCCCAAAATGGGTCGTGCGCCAATACTGTCATACTAAATCCCTGTGCGCGTTTTGCCACATTACGGCCTATTGCGCCAAAGCCCAGTATGCCGATTGTCGCTCCGCTCACATCTAGAGTTGTAATTTTCTTCCAGTCTCCTTGGCGACAACGCCTGTCGATGTCTACAGTTTTACGAGCAACGGCCATGATTAAGGCCATTGCATAGTCTGCAACCGCCTCTGCATTTGCGCCAACCGTACGCGAGACTGCTATGTTGCGAGATTTCGCCGCATCTAGGTCAATATTGTCCACACCAACGCCGTATTTCGCAATCGCCTTTAGCTTGGGTGCGGCGGCAATAACATCTTTATCCATAGGGTCAACACCCAAAATCACACCGTCACAATCTTTTAGCAAATCTATCATTTGCCCTTTGCTTAAAATTCCACCGGTATCATTTCGTACGACTTCAACGCCGGATGCATCCAGCATTTCAAAAACCTTGGAGTCTGTTTTTCCATATGAACGGGGAGTTACCAATATTTTCATATCCTTCTCCTTATTTACGCAAATCTGCCGCTAAGGTGTCACACATGACAAGGCGGTCGCCTGTAATATCAATGTGGAATACCTCGGCAATCACCTGTGTCCAGCCATGGATAAAATACGTCCAACCGTCTTCTATCAAGAGATTTTGCTCTTTTTCTTGTGCTTTTGCCTGATGCATAAATTCCAGGCTACCACGATAATTGAGTTCCCAGACGATGCCGTTTTTCGGAAAGCGGCAACTGTCCGTCAAAGGAGATCCCGGACGGTCCTTGCCGAGACCGGTAGCATTAATGACCACGCTGCCTTCCGGAAGCGCCTCAACAACCCTATCGTTAAGTTCAGGCTGCTTGCAAAGATGATATACCATAGGTACATTCAAATATTCTAAGATACGAACAGCCTCGGCCAAGCGAGGTGCTGAGCGATTTGTAAACTGGATTGCATCTGGGATGTTATCACTTCCGTGGCGCTCTTCATTGCCTAAATATGCCGAAATCGCCAAAGCAGAACCACCGGCACCCAAAACACAAACCTGCGCGCCGGTTTTTTTCCAGTGGTTTTCGGGAATAAACGCATCCAATGCCAAGCCGGAAGAAATCGGGTCTTTTGCATGGGCACACAACTTTCCATCAGCCTTTGATATGCACGATAATTCACCAAATCGTACGGCATATGGGTCTAAATAGTCAAACATTTCTGATGTTGCAGTATACATATCTATTTTATGTGTTGTTACAAGTGCACCCAAGGACAGAGGATCATTTTTTATGAAATTAACTACAGCAACATAATCTTCATCGGGAGCATGAACTGGCAAGTCTATGCCCTTTATAACAGCATCAATGCCAAGAGCCTCGGCCCAAATGGGAAAAACCTTCATTATGGAGGACTGTGTGGTTGTAACCCCTACAAAATAAAGAGTTGGTCTGCTTGCTGGTTCAGGAAGTTTAATCATTGGAAAAATACCTTTCATTTTTAGTTTTTAAATAATTCTTTCAAATTACTTACTGTCATACATGTGATAGAGTGATCCGACACGCCTTTCGCGCGAAGCATTGGGATGAACGTGTCTAAAATGTAATTCAGACCTATTGATCCACCATAACTACTCAATCGAGCAGCGGTGGTATCCAACGCAAGTAATATACTGCTTTCGTATCCTTTGAGAATCATATGTTTAATGAGCTTTACTTCGTCTTCATCGCTGTGATATTTGAATCTGGCTATGGTATCATAATCCAAATACACTCCCGTTTGTGCAATCGCTTCATGCTTGGCAAAATCGCTTGCTTGACGGTCGACATGACAAATAACCATTTTTTGTGGATTGACACCTAAAGATATAGCTAGCTTTATTGCGTCAACTGCACCCTCGCCTGCTTCAGTGTGTAACATTAAAGGGACTCCGGTATATGCGGCGGCTTGTGATGCCGCACGAAAAAGCACTTCATATCGCTCAATTGCACCTTCTTTTGGAATTGCCGCCTTGATCATTCCTGCGCAAATATCTGTATGTATCCTTGGCCTGACTGCGCCGGTCTCACATTTGGGAAGCATACCTTTTTTAATTTCCAAGCAGAAAAGCTCAAACAACTCATCCTCTTCCAAGGCGTGAAGCCAAGAATTATCGGGATAGAACCCCAGTAAATGATAGCCTGTAGAGGCAGTAATCGCAACGCCACTCTCTGCCGAAAGTTTACTTAACATTTGTGCATCTCGTCCTGCGGCAAGCGGCTGTGCATCACAAATAAAACTGCCTCCGCTTTGGCGATATAATATAAGCTCACTCAGCGACTTCTCAAAACTGTCTGCCCGCAATGCCGGATTAATATCCGACATAGGTGTAGCCAAGGTAAATATGTGTTCATGAATTTGCCCATGCTCCAGAGCATTTGTGTCAAATCGACCTAAAACAGTTTGTAGGTACGACACTAAATTAACCCTCCTCATGTTTAAGTAGAATTGTAATATTGTCATGACATAGCATCTTATAAGTAATACTTTCCATAAAGGATAAGCATTATTTACCTCTATGTGCGGGATATTTCGATTTTAAACTTGCTCTGATCCCCTCTGTAGCTTGCAATGGAATATTCTATCAGCTTACCAAATGCATTGTAGCCGAATGTATCAAAATGGAGTACCGGACGTCCACGCTTGGTGCCCAATACAATAACGTCATCTGCATCTGCGGCTCTGGCTTCACACATTCGCTTGACTTGCGTGATATTTGTGTTTTCATTTTCTGAAAGGATCTCATAGAGCGAGTCGAATGAAAAATCATGCTGAAGCACAAACTTGCAAAGGTCATAAGGAAGGTAGGTCTCAACCCTAACTATAGGATCTTTATCGGCACAGCGCTTTCTGTAAAGATAAATCATTTCTGTTCCTTCAGGTAAGTCGACTTGCTCTGCCACTTCCTGAGATATTTCAACAACGCTAAGTTCTAGGACTTCTGTGCTTGGTGTGCGCCCGGCAAGACGAACATCTTCGTTAAACGGAAGGATACTTTGGATAAATTTTTGAGGAATTTTAGGACGGGAAACAAATGTTCCTTTACTTTTGACCCTATATAGATACTCTTTACGCACCAAATCAGTGATTGCTTGTCGTACAGTGGTGCGGCTGATATCAAACATCTCTATCAGCTCTTTTTCTGTGGGAATCATGCTGCCAACAGGATATGAACCGTTTTCAATTTCCTCGACAATCATTTTTTCCAGCTGAAAGTATAACGGGATAGGGACACTTTTGTCTAGCACTCTGTTTTGTAACATTTGCTTCGCCTCCAATTCTGTGATTTATCGCACAATAAATCTTATTGCCATTACATTAAAGCATAATATATCATATTTTTTATTTGAGTGCAATGTAAAACCGTCACAGAATTTTTCCGAATTCGACTTTTTCTCCGTTGGGACCCATTATGTTGAAAAATTTAACCCCTTTTTCCCAAAAAGGAAGCTCCTGTATTTCGTTTTCAATAGGAATGTACCCTGCCTCTTTAACAGCATCCCATGTTGCCTCGACATTATCGACATTTAAGCAAATATGGTCAATTGCGCCACACTTTCCAGCGGGTGCATCAACTTCATATGTTTCAATGCATATATCTTTCAATGTAAGAAAATATACCTTGTCGCCTTTGTTCTGCGTGTTGTGAGCAACTTTAAAACCCAAAAACTTGAAAAAACTAAGAGTATCTTCCATTTTAGAGGTTGGAAGTCCTATATGCTGAATTCCTGTTATATGAGAACCTATATTCATTATGCTCCCCCCGATTTTTCATCAGCACCAACATCTATTAAAACTTTCATAATAGTCTCTTGGTTTGCGTCGATATACTCATATGCTTTTTGATAATCTGTGAAAGAGAAATGCTTACTCATAAGCGGCTTTAGGTCGACGAGCTTCTCTGCAACAAAACGAATGGCATCAACATAATCTTCATGGCGATACATCATGGTTGTGTTCAAGTCCAATTCAGAATCATTAAGTTTTGCCAGGTCACATTTGGCAAGACTTGCATACACGGCAACAAGGATAATAGTGCTTCCTTTCCGTGCGTTTTGAATGGCTTGATCCATGGTGATGTCATTTCCGGCACAGTCAAAAATCACGTCGGCTTTGTCTGCACCAAAAGTGCTAAGCATAGCTTGGCCAAAATCGACATTCTTTGTGTTATAAACCTCGCTAGCTCCACATTTTTTAGCCAGTGTCAAGCGATAATCCGAGATATCTGTTGCCATAACCTTTGCGGCCCCAAACGCTTTGAGAGCCTGTATTAACAAAATACCTATCGGGCCACAGCCCAACACACAGACATTCATACCTTTGACATCACCCATTCGCTTGACTGCATGAACGGCAACTGCCAAAGGCTCTATCATGGCGCCTTCGTCATAGCTCATATCGTCTGGCAGTGGTGTTATTTTTTTTGCATCAACCGCAAAATATTCACTGGCCGTGCCTTCGGTTTGAAAACCCATCACCTTTAAAGACTCACACAGATTATATTTTCCGTGTGTACAGGGATGGCATGTGCCACAATACACTTGTGGTTCAATGGTAACCTTTTGTCCCACACTCAACCCACTTACATCTTTTCCCAAGGCCGCTATCTGCCCGGAAACTTCATGTCCTTGTGTGACAGGATAGCTTGTATAAGGATGCAAACCATGGTAAACGTGCATATCTGAGCCACAAATGCCTATACGCATGATTTTCACAAGCACCTGTCCCACTTTTAGCGCGGGAACAGGCACGGTATTGATGACGATTTCTTTCGGTGCATTCATTACTTGTTGAAGCATGGTACTATTCATGATACATTGCTCCTTTTTGTTTTGTTTATGGGTTTATTACCACTTTCACCGCTTTTTTCTGAATTATTAGCTCAAGTCCCTCACCGTAATTTTCTATGGGCAGACAATGAGATATGAGTTCTTTGATCTGAACTTCGCCGCTCTCTATATATGCTAGTGCACGGTCAAAGCAATGTGTCTGAGCAAACGAGCCCAGAATTGTATATTCGTTGTGGAAGATTTCGTTCGGACTTACAGGAACTCTTGCATCTTCCGGGCACACGCCGTATGCAACGATCTTGCTTCCCATGTGCAGGAAATTAAAGCAACGCTCAAACACATCCGCAGAGCCTGTTGCCTCCACCACAATATCAAACCCCTTTGGCATGAGGGCTTTTATCTCTGCTGTGTGTTTTTCGGGATTGCTTTTGTCAATAACAATTAGATCCTTAAATCCATATTTGCGTAAAATATCCAGTTTGTGTGGATTAGGGTCGGCAATTACCATGCGTCCTGCACCGGCTCGACGCAAAAGCTGCGCCAAAATAACACCTGTAGGTCCTGCGCCAAACATGAGAATGCTGTCTCCAAGTTTAGGTGCGATGCGGTCAACTCCGTGCACTGCGCATGCGGTGGGTTCGGCAAAAGTTGCCTCTTCAAAACTTATATTATCACTAATAGCAAATACCTTGTCATGGTTTATTAGAACGTATTCTGCAAAGCCGCCGTTCATATTGCAACCGTGACTGTCGAAGTTTTCACAGTATAGAGGTTTATTTGCACGACAAGGCTCGCAATAGCCACAAAGTTCAGTGTTGTCCGCAGTAACACGATCGCCTACTTTCCATTCTGTTACAGCGCTACCGACACTATCAATCACACCGGAAAATTCATGCCCGTTTATTAAAGGAAACTCTGCAATAAAACTACCCTCGTGAATGGATAAATCGGTTTTGCAAATACCGCAAGCTTTAACTCTTATAACAACTTGATTAGGAGCAGGTTCGGGCTTTGGCACGTCGGCCAAGGAAAATGTATTCGCAGCAGAATATTGAATAGCTTTCATAAAAATATCTCCTTATTTATAAAGTTTTCCGAAAATATCGGCCGTTTTAATTCCATCAAATATCATTTGAGGATTAACAGTGAATGGCTGAACATCCCAGTATGAATGCATAGATGTCTCGGCAACTTTCATTATATCTTCATCACTTGCGCCATCTATGCCTAAATCTGCAAATGTAGTAGGTAGTCCGACAATATTATAAAAATTATAAAGTTCTTCAAGCTCTTCCATGGATGCACCTTCGACGATTAGCTGAACCAAAACGCCAAATGCCACGACTTCGCCGTGAAGAAGCTTTGCGCAAGGAGGTAAAACAGTGATACCTTCCGCGATGGAATGAGAGCCTGCGCAAGATGTGTTTTGAACACCCAAACCCGATAACAGGGTGTTTGCCTCGATTACGTCCTCTACATCTTTTGTGCACAACCCATCTTTGGCAGCATAATAAGCGCTTATGCCCTTGCTTAGAATAACCTCGTGACAAGTCTTACTGATTGCATATCCTGCCAAGGTTTGGCGATATCCAGAATTGACATAGTTAGGCGAGAAAGACTGTTCGTTTGCACGGCATTCCGGGAAAGTGGCAAGGGCATCGCCCATGCCCGCAACCAGAAATCGAATAGGAGCCTTTGCGATGATATCTGTATCTAAAAGTACAAGGTCAGGATTCTTTTTATAGTGGCGTGCGCCTATGTGCTCGCCTTGCTCGGTATATATAACAGATAAACCCATTGCCGGAGCGTCTGTTGATGCTGTTGTAGGCATAATAATGCTGGCGGCATTGTAGTTATCGGCGACAGCTTTGGAAGTGTCCATTGTTTTACCACCACCTACACCGACTACAACATCAGGATTAAGCGCTTTTGCTACATCGGTGCAACGCAGAATTTCTTTTTCGGTTGTTTGGCCGCTGAAGCGCTCGCAAGCTATCTCACTATCGCTACCTTCATAGAGAGCAACGAATTTTTCAGATAACTTATCAAAGAAAAATTCGTCAATAAGAAAGAAAACTTTTTTTCCGTAAACCTCGGTGTGGGTTTTGATATGATCCATCTCAAAGCGTCCCTGAATATATCGACTGGGAGAACCCCAAGCTCTTGTTGTTTTTTGTAGCATTGACATATTATTTATCCTCCTGTTCTGTTTTTGTCCATTTTGGATTGTCAATCATAACGGGCAAACCATCTTTTTCTATCAACAATTTGCGATAACCTTTTTCTTCTATTGTTCCATAATCATGGCCGGCATCGGATCGGTAGACAAAAAACATCACCAAGGGCTCTGTGCCGGTATTTATGCTGCGATGTGCCCAACGCCCAGGAACATAAAGTGCATCTCCGGGAGTAAGATCGATACAAGATACATCTCCTTCAGGAGTTTCCATCATCATGGCGCCACGACCGGAGAGACAGTAGTAAACCTCTGCTGTGTCTAATATAGTGTGGAAGTGACCTTTGGTCATATAATATTCATCCCCTACTTTTCCGGGATAAATTGTTGTTGAGCCAAATTGAAGATCACTCGATTTTTCAGGCAATTCAAGACCATAAAACTCGTAAATTACAGGGTCGCCATCGGCCACCAATTTGTTGGCGGCATCCTCATTTGCATATTGGCTAACCATATTTGAAACATGTCTTGAAATCGGAGTCACCTTTCCACTTTTGCACATACCGGTGATTAAGTCAAAGTCTAAAATAAATGGATGCATGTCTGCCATAGTGATATCTCCTTTAAGGATGTATTTGTATTGAACTTTGAAATCTTATTTTTGCTACAGAATGACAAAAATGCCACTCTGGTAAAAATGGGTAATTATTTTAGTACAATGTTTTTCGATGAACGATCAACAGTAAGTGCTATGGCAAACAAGACAAAAGCACCAAATACTATGTTTTGCCAGTAGGCATCAACACCTATAAAGCTCATTGCAACTTCGATTAGAGTAACGGTAAACACACCCAAAATTGTGCCTAATTCACTGCCTTTGCCACCTGCCAAAGATGTTCCTCCCAAAGCACAAGCTGCAACAATTTTCAATGTGAAAGGATCGCCTATTGTGGGTGCACTACTGCGCAGATTCGCCGCTAAGAACACGCCGGCCAACGCCGCAAGCAGACCATTTAGCGCAAATACCATAATCTTTGTTTTATCCACACTCATACCGGATACTCGTGCAGTGCGCTCGTTTCCACCAACGGCAAAAATCGTCTTTCCAAAGGGTGTAAAGCGAGTTAGGCAGTAGCAAAATCCTATCACAAGCAAGGCAAATACCAAAGGTAAGCCCAAAACTCCAAAAGAAACTTTGTACCATTCGATTGCAGGCCAAAGATCTTTTGAAACTGATTCGGGATTCTGCGTTATAAGAAGGGCAACAGACTGCCAAACCGACATAAATCCAAGCGATGCAATGAATGATGGGACTTTTAGTTTAACGTGGATAAAGCCCAAGGTCAAGCCTGAAAGCATGCCGAAGGTGAGCGAAATAAGCAGACCGACAAAACCTGCAAGCATGGGGTTTCCAAAGTTTTCGCCATAATTAATCAAAAAGTTTACATATAAAACATTTGAAACAGAACAAGCCGCACCCATGGATAGGTCTATAGAACCAAACATAAGCACCATTGTCATGCCCGCAGACATGATCATTAAAGGCGCAGTATCGCGCAAAAGATTGCTGATGCTCATTGCTCCCAAAAAGTTGGGCTGTGTAATAGAGAGGAAGGACACTAAAATTATGATTGCCGAAAAGCTGAAATATTTCATTATAGTCTCTCCGATGCTAGAGCGAGCAGAGAGGGATTTAAAAATTTTAACATTCATTATATCTTTCCTCCTTACATCATCAAGCTGACAACGTCAACTTGGGAGGGTTTATTGTCGGCCGAAGCCTCAAATTCACCAGTTATCAAGCCATCTTTCATGACTAAGAGGCGAGATGATAAGCCTATGCACTCGTCTAAGGTGTCGCCTAAAACAATAACTGCCTTGCCTTCATCTGTCATGTTACGGATAAAAGAATAAATCTCTTCCTTTGCCCCAACGTCAACACCACGAGTAGGGTGGTTCAAAATAACCACGTCGGCTTCGCTAACCAAGGCGCGAGAAAACACAACCTTTTGCTGGTTTCCGCCAGAAAGCGAGTTTAGTAAAGCCTTAGGTCCACTTGTCTTAATACGCATTTTTTCTATCCATTCATTTGCTTGTTGTCGCACCGCTCTTGCGGAAACAATGGGGCCTTTCGCCAGCTTGTTCGCATTTGAAAATGCTATGTTTTCCTCTACTGAAAGGCCGAGAACAACACCTTCAAAATGTCTTTCTTTCGGAACCATGAGTATTCCGTTTGAAAGCGCATCTTTCGGAGCTGAAAATTTTACAATTTCGCCTTTTAGCTTAATCGAACCGAAAGAAGGTTTTTCATCACCACATAAAACTTCGCATATTTCCTCAACGCCCGAACCAACCACGCCACAAAGACCCAGCACTTCACCTTTATGTAGTTTGAAGTTGACATGCTTGAATACACCATGAAGGCCTAAGTCTTCCACTTCTAGTACCGTTTCAGAGGATGCTTCGCGCTGACGATCAAGATGATAATACTCTGTTGTTGTGCTTTTTCCGACCATAAGTTCATATAGCTTTGCCTCGGTTGCTTCCTCGGTTGCTAAATCGCCCGCACTCATTCCGTCTTTATAAACAAAGATGCGATCGGTAATTTCTAAAATTTCATTCAAACGATGAGATACAAAAATGACACTGTGACCAAGCGCAGTAATTTTTTTAATTTGCTTAAACAGATTTTGGGTTTCTGCCTCGTTAAGAACCGAGGTGGGCTCGTCTAATAGTATAAGACACCTTTCAGCACCCGACTGCTTAGTGACATTCATAACTTTAGCTATTTCAATCATTTGTCGCGTTGCAAAATTTAGATCACTCACTTTTTTGGTAGGACTAATGTCGTTTATATCAACAGCCGCCAAAACTTCCAATGCAGCCTTGTTCATTTGCCTCCAGTTTATGATACCAAACTTTCTAAATTCTTTTTCATGACCAAAAAAGATGTTTTGCGCAACATTAAGGTTTACAATCAAAGATTGCTCCTGAAAAACCATTCCTATACCACTCTTATTGCCGTCCATTGGGTTTTTTGGTGTATAGGCTTCGCCGTGCATTTCTAAAGTACCGGAAGTCTGAGGCTGTGCACCGATAATAATTTTTAACAAAGTAGATTTACCCGCACCGTTTTCACCGACCAAACCGATAACCTCACCGGGTTTGATAAAAAGATCGACCCCTTTAAGTGCTTGGGTCCCTCCAAATGTTTTCACGATATCCTTTGCATAAAACAGATAGTCCTGCTTTTTTTCCTCGTTATTATCGGAGGGTATAGTTTCAGGGATATTTGCATCAAATTTAGCTGTGTTTTCATTCATGATAAGCCCTCCTTATTTACTGATTATTTTTGCGCCACGCTGAACGGTTAGGATAACGGAAACCAATATTATAACACCCTGGATACCGGTACGGATTATAGGATTCACACCTATAAGCATAAGTCCGTTATCAAGCACAGTCATAATCAATACACCCACAAGTGTATTTGTAACGCCACCTTTACCGCCCGAAAGCGAGGTGCCGCCCACTACAACAGCTGCCTGTGCGGGGAACATTTTACCCACACCTATAGCTATTTGTCCCTGTCCTAAACGGATTGCGCCGATGACGCCCGCAACACCAAAAAGAATTCCGGCCAGAGTGAAAACGCCCAATTTCACTTTATTTACATTAACTCCCACCGCACGAGGAATGTTCTCGTTAGTTCCGACTGCATATATATGTCTTCCAAATGCGGTGTAGTTTTGAATAAACACACATATTCCCAGCATAAACAATGCTATCCAAGTGATTACAGGGATACCCAAAAAGCTAACATTTGGAAGGTTCTTAATCACTTCGTCTGTGATAGTGGGAGGGTGTCCTTGATAGGAAATCATGCCTATACCTCTGCAAATATACATGAATGCAAAAGAAGCCATGAAGGAAGGAATTTTCAAATAAACATGGCATGCTCCGATAAGAAATCCACAAATCATGCTTGCGCCAACAGCAATTACTAAAGAAAAAATACCCATGTCATATCCTGTTTGGGTGTTGAGGACAAAGCATGCAAAAAGTGAGCCGGCCATGCCAACCGAACCGTCGATTGATAAATCAATAGAGCCAAGCATAATAACAAAGGTCAACCCCAGCGCTACCACTAGTGGCAAGGCCATTTGATTTAAAACAACCAATAGGTTGTCGGGGCTAATAAAATCTATGCCACAAATAACCGTGAACGCAGCAATCAAAAAAACCAGTACACATATAGGAGCATACTTCATTATTTTGGCGTTTTGATTCTCATTTTGCACCTTTGCGGCAAATTCTTCGGTTATCGTCGCCGAAGGATTTAATCTAATCATATTGTCTCGCTCCAATTCTACATCGGTCGAAAACCGAGTTTAAAATCTATAGACTAAAGAAGTATTGCTTTGATGTGGTTCTATCTCGAGTAAAATAATATGCGGTTATATAAAATCGGGCTATGAAACTTCTTCATAGCCCGATTTCCTTTGCGTTAATTATCCAACTTTACATTCGAAAATCTTACTGAAATCGAACTCGGGAACGTTGTTTTGATACTCAGTTGCTGCTTCTGGGCTGTCGATAAGTACAGAAGGTGTAACAAATTCACGGTACTCTGCAGGCATATCTTCAACATTTATCAGGCCCGCCCATGCTGCATAGCAGATAGCAAGAGTGTAGCCACCTTGAAGGTATCCGTTTGAAGACACGGTTGCAGTTGCGTTACCATCAGCTATAGCCTGAACTATATCTGTGTTAGCATCAACGCCTACGATTCCAACTTCGCCAAGAAGACCGGCTGCTTCAAGTGCACGCATAGCACCTGTTGCCATGTTATCGTTTGCACACCAAATGCCACCAACATCGGGAGTTTGGGTCAACCATGTTTCAACCAGTGCAAGGGCTTCGTCTGTCGCCCAGTTTGCTGTGTCATCATTAACAACTTCGATGTCGGGATACTCTTCCAAAGCCATTTGAAGACCTTCATAACGGTCGTTGGCTGCGGTGTTACCCAGCATACCTTGTATTGCAAAAATTTTGCCAGAACCGCCCATTGATTCAAACAAAGCTACAGCTATGTTATAGCCACTTTCAATGTTACTGGGGGCTGTGTGGATTACCCAGTTGGGAGTCAGGTCAGCAGGACCTATATCTGCAGGCTTGTTCCATGCTGTTCCCAGATATCCTCCAGATTCACTCATGGCTTCTGCTAAAGAATATGCAATGGTATCTTCGTTAGGGTCTGCATAAGCTATAGCGTTGCCGCCTGCCATAGCAGAAAACTGACGCATATTGTCAACCTCTTTTGCGCTATCGCCTTGGGAATCAAGAACTTGCATCTCGTATTTTTGGCCGATAGAATCTAAATATTCAGCAAACATTTCCATGCCTTCATTAATAGTTGCTATATAAGGATTCTCAAGACCACGTACGGAAACTGCAAGGTGGAGAGTAGTGTCAAGCTTCTCCTGCGGGATTTGTGAAGGGTCGATAGTGAAATTCGCCCAGTCAATTTCTGTTTCAGACTCTTCTTCTGCTTCGGGTGCTGTGGATTCTGTTGCTGTGGATTCTGTTGCTGCAGGCTCACTCTCTGCGGGCGTAGATGCACAACCTACAAACAATGAGAATACCAGCACGAACGTTAAGAGCAATGCGATTAATTTTTTCATAACTTTCCTCCTTAAAATAATGAAACTTTATTACAATTGACTAATAAGTCAAAATTGTACAGAATAACAGGTTGTTCAAGGATGTTTTTCTTTTTGGTACTATGTAATAACATTGTACTATTAGTTTAGACTTTTTTAAAAAAAAGTCAATAGAAAAAACTTAAATTATTTTTTTTAGTTAATCATGCATAATTATATGGTTCAACTTTTGGGCATTTTCACCATCAAATCTATTAGCATTATGTAATTATCGAAAAAATCACCTTATTACGAATAAAATTTATGTCACCATTTGAAACAATTATTAAAACCAGATATAAATTATTGGTTGATTTTTCACTTTAGCCATGTTATACTTCAAAGGCATAAAGCGATTTTGGATGCATTATAATCAAGATTGCAACATCTTTTTTATTTATTTAATAATGTCACTACATTGTGATATAATTATTATATTTCATTATCGTAAATATGCATACTTAATTTATCAAGGAGGAAATCACTCATGAAATCACTGGTTATCGCTAAGGACGGTTCACTCTCAATCTGCGAAGTAAGTAAGCCCAAGTACAATGAAAATCAAGCTCTGGTAAAAACTATTGCTTGTGGTATGTGTGGCACCGACGTAAAGCTAATCCATCGCACCTTTAAAGGCTTTCCGGAATCGGTATATCCCATCATGCTCGGCCACGAAGGTGTCGGCGAAGTAATAGAAGTCGGCGCCAATGTAAAAACATTTAAAATCGGCGACAAGGTTTTGCTTCCATTTGTAGATCCCGATCCTGAAAACCGCCCCGGGATAGGTTCTGGCTGGGGAGCAATTAGCGAATATGCTGTTGTGTGTGATCCAAATGCACCATGGGAAAACGATGTGCCGGGATGTGCATATGCCCAGACAGTACTTGACGATGATCTTGATCCGGTTGATGCAACCATGATCATCACTTTTCGCGAGGTGCTTTCCTCTATAAAATACTTTGGTATTAAACCAAGCGACTCTGTGGTCGTGTTCGGTTGCGGGCCTGTTGGTCTTACTTATATAAAGTTTATGAGTCTTTTAGGTGTGAAAAATCTTATTGCATGTGACATAATCCCTGAAAAGCTGGCTCAAGCCACAGAATATGGAGCAACCCATCTCATTAACACTAAAGAATGTGATGTAAGAGAAGAAGTTCGCAAGATTTATCCCGATGGTGTTGACTTTGTCTTGGATGCAGCTGGGTTCCCCGCAATAGTCAACCAAGGCATGGGCCTCATAAAAGATCGTGGTGCTGTGCTTTGCTACGGAGTGCCCGAAAAAGAGGAAATAACCATCGATTTCAGCAAGGCTGATTACAACTGGCGTGTTATATACCAGCAGATGCCCCGCAAAGAAGAAGAGGGTGCCGCCCATGAACAAGTTCTAGCTTGGATGCGCTCCGGCGAGCTGAATATAAAAGATTTCATCTCGGATTATTTTGATTTTTCGGACAGCGTCGAGGCATATGCAAAACTATTGGATAGAAAAATTTTGAAAAAAGGAATAATTACCTTTTAGCTGTAAAATTTGCGCATCCTTTAAGAAACCAGGGTTTAAGCCCCTGACTCACTGCCACCAGCATGATACCGAACACAAAAAGACATCGGATTTAAGTTCCGATGTCTTTTTTGTTTACTTTACATATATTATATTTTTCTAAGGCGCCAATGCAATTGCAAACTAGTCTTTTATCAAAAAAACTTCATATTTGACTCCTTAAGGAAGCTTTTTTACAGCGAAAAATATGCAATAGCTACCAGTGGTAACATTCATTGCTGATTATTTTTTCACTGTTGATATATGGTTGAAAATCGGTATAATCGCGACATAAAACATAAAGCCTAAAAGCGAATTTGTAGGTGAATATATACTCGCAAATATGCCTGTTGTTACCATTGCACCAACAATTAAAAGTGAATACAAATATTCTTTGTCGTTTTTATTGCGCACTGCCAAGAAAAACGATTTATAAAGTAAATAAATTTTTAAAACCACAAAACCAATTGCAGTTAGTAATCCACCATGAAACGCAATCTCAAAAAATGTGTTGTGAGCATCGCTTGAAGCACCACCGGTGTCATTTACGTATGGTCTCTCGCTTTCAGGTGTGGCGATAAATCCCACCGTTTCTTTATATTTATTCCAAGAATATATTCTGTTTGAGGAAAAACTGTTAATCACTTCACTCAGATTTTCACTATCGGTATCACTGTCAGTTTCACTGTCGCCATCAACTAGCAATTCATAAAACTCATCCGGCAAAAAATTACTATTTATACGGTACGCAAATGAACTAAACCTATCTTGCCATGCAAAATCAGTTTCTTCATCCAATAACTTGTAGGCATCCGCCTCTAGTTGTGGCAACCCTAATTTTGAAATTCCGCTTATATCAAAAAAAGCTGCCGTGCTTAAAAGTAATATTACAAACGCAAGTATCGTGCTGATGATTAGTTTCAATATAATTTGAATCAACTTTTTCACATCTTGCTTTTTGCAATTATAGGCTTGATATATAAGCCATAAAACACCAACAGTAGCACACGCCAACCACGAAGTACGCGAAAGTGAAGCAAACGTAAACGCAGCACAGAAACCTATTAAAATATAGTTAAACCATTTATTTTCATCACCAACATTTATTGTCGGCATCAAAAGTGCAAAAATAATTGTTAAAAACTGGCCGACATAATTCGCATTTGCGAAAACCCCTACATAAGGTCTACCTATGAACGGACGAATTAGTAAACTTGAAATAATAAAGAAACAAAGCATAATACTAACAGCTTTTGTGCTTAGTGAAAATAAATTTGCTTGTTTTTCTTTTGGAACCGCAAAGTATAATATAGGAAATAAAAACAGAACTAAGACAGGAATTGGTAAGAAGTTCGTGGAAATAAATACTGTGTTTAATAGATATGTTCCCCATATAATCAGCCAAAAAATCACAAACGATTTCGGCACTTTTTTACGAAAAGAATTCTTATCTAAGCTAACAAACGCTATTATAAATATTACAAATGCTGTAAGTAGATAATAATATCTGAATTGCACGGAAAACAATTCCACACCTATAAAAGCAGCTAAAGAAGTAATTAGAATAAACGCAAATAAAATTACCATATTATAAATCTTTTTAGTCACTATTTTGTTTTTCAAACATAAAATGTTATTGTAAATTTTTTCAAAATATGGCATTGTAGGCATTGCATATTCTCCTAATTATTAACTATTATCGTCCTAATATCAACTCTAACGTGTCGCAGACGAAAAAGCAGCACAAACAAATATATTTACAGTAGTAATAATTCACTTTTTTCATCATTGTCAAACAATGCCCTTGCATTTCTTTGCATACTTTTTCTTACACTAAACCCCATTTTATTCAATGCTGTTCTGGGTGCTATTTCAAATTCTTGTCTGTTTTCCCCTCCAAAAACGCAAATATTTTTCTCGGTAAATACTTCCACATTTTGTCGCTGATTTTCAGCTGTGATGATAGCAATGGTGGGGACACCGAGAAACGCAAGTTCATATAAAGTACTTCCACCGGCCGAAATGGCAACATCACAAGCACTCATCACCTCTTGCATGTTTGATATATTTTCATAAAGATGAATAGTCTCAAATTCAGTGGCAAGGTGCCATAACATATCTCTTTCTTGCTTATCAAAAAACCGTCCTACAACAATATGATAATGATAGTTCTCTATAATTTTATTTTTTTGCTCTTGCAAAAGAAACGTTTGGCAAAAATGGTGTTCGTCACTTCCACCTGTTGTAATAAATATATTTTTAATGGTTTTTTGTATTTTAATCGGAGCTGCCGTTTGAAATTCCCTACGTAAAGCAAGATAGCCCGTCCCCAAAAAACAATGCTTATCTTTTTTATTGTAAAGTAGCTTTTTTGCATAAATGCTGTAATTCAAAATATAGTTCACTGGATAATCAAAACTATTTAAATCATCAATATAAAGGGTTTTCACAAGAGATGTGAGTTTCTGCAAATATGGCTTTGTCACATAATAGCTATCAATAATAACAAGCCCCGGATTATAGCTATCAATGATATCTTTAAACGCCGCTATCTCGTTTTCAAGGTTTGTATAGTCACTGTTTAAAGAAATAGCCTCAAAGCCATTTTTTTCAATAACTGCATGCATATCACTGCTTGCGGTGACAAAAAGGCAATCAAAGCCATGTTCTTTAAAATATGCTGCATACGAAAGGCAACGCATCACATGCCCTGTGGCGATAGTTTCATTGCCGTCTACACGAAA
>CAYJIG010000029.1:0-22647 GCA_964370165.1 uncultured Oscillospiraceae bacterium | reverse complement strand
TGGTGATAGCTACAGCTGCAAAGCTATGCTATTCCAAGGTGGGTGTGGCAGACTTGCAAGAAAAAATGAGTGCAGAAGATGCCGCAAAGTTTGTGGAGATGTTGGCAAGCCTTGGGCATGAAAGCCCGATGGAACATGCGGTGTTTACCTTTGCTATAGAAGGAGTAAGTCGCAGTCTGCTGGCGCAAATAACACGCCACAGAATAGCTTCTTTCAGCGTGCAAAGTCAGCGGTATGTGGAGCTGGATGAGTTTGAATACGTCACACCTCCGAATATTTCAGAGGATGACAGCACTCAAGAACTTTTTGATAAGGCGATGGAAGACGAAGCGAAGATATACAGAGACCTTTCACAACAGCTGTTTGAAAAGCATAAAGAAGTCTATATTGAAAACGGAATGACAGAAAAACAGGCTACTCAAAAGGCAAAAAAACAAGCTATAGAAGACGCAAGGTTTGTGCTTCCAAACGCATGTACCACAAAGATGGTGGCGACATTCAATGCACGTAGCTTACATAACTTTTTCCACTTGCGTTGTTGCGAGCGTGCCCAGTGGGAAATTCACCAGTTGGCAGATGAAATGCTTTTAAAAGTGAAAGAAGTGGCTCCCACACTTTTTATATCATCAGGCCCCGCGTGTGCAAGCGGACCATGTAGTGAAGGCAAAATGAGTTGTGGCAAGATGGACGAAGTGCGCAAAAAATATAAAAACTTAGTAAATACAGAAAAAGAAGGTGGCTGATGGGACGCTTTATAGTCATTGAAGGTCTTGATGGTAGCGGTAAAGACACCCAGGCAAAACTACTGGCAAAAACAGTTGAAAACACATACAAAAAAGATGTGAGGTTGCTTTCTTTTCCCGACTATGACAGCCCCGCCGCCATACCACTTAAAATGTACTTACAAGGCGAGTTTGGAACAAAGCCTGATGATGTTAATGCATACGCTGCCAGTGCATTTTTTGCAGTGGACAGATATGCGTCTTACGCCAAAACGTGGGCGGAGTATCACAAGCAAGGTGGGGTTGTTTTGGCAAACAGATACACCACCGCGAACGCCGTGCATCAGTGCGCAAAACTGCCGGAAAACCAGTGGCCTGGATTTACAGATTGGCTTTTTGACTTTGAGTACAGTAAAATGGGATTGCCTGTACCGGACATGGTGATTTTACTGGATGTACAGCCCGATATCAGCCAAAAGTTGCTAAGTAAGCGGTATGAAGGCGACGAGAGTAAAAAAGATATTCATGAGCAAGACGTGGAATATTTAAATCGTTGCAGAAAAGCGGCACATTTCTGTGCACAGCGGTTTAAATGGCAGGTGATATCCTGTACAGAAAATGGAAAGATGCGCACAAAAGAAGATATTGCAAAAGAAGTGGAAAATAAAACAGCAGAGGTGCTTAAATGACATTTCGTGAAGTAACACCGCAAGACGGCAAGTGGGCAAGACCGCTACTTGATGCAAACGGATACAAAAGTTGTGAGTTTTCATTTGCAAATATCTATATGTGGAGTGAAACATTCAATACAAAAATTGCAAGATTTAAAGACTTTGTCATGGCTAGAAGTGAGGACGATAAACTGCTTTACTTATACCCGGCAGGAACGGGAGATGTGAAGGAAGCTATAGATGCTATTTTAGCTGATGCAAAAGAAATGGGTCGCCCGGCAAAGATTTACTCGTTGACACAAGAAGCAATGGAAGCCTTGAAAGTGCAATATCCGAATAAGTTTCATTACGAAAAACCACGTGGTGAAGCAGATTATATTTATCTTTCAGAAGATCTTATAAACCTATCGGGTAAAAAATATCAGAAAAAACGCAATCATTGCTCGGCGTTTGAGCGTGAGAATCCTGGCTGGGAGTTTCATGAAATCACAGCAGATAGTATTGAAGCTGTGTGTGAGTTCAACAAAAAATGGAGCCGACTGGAAGACAACGAAGGCGATGCCGGAATCCGCCAGGAGTATAAGGCTATTAACTGTATGATTTGCGGACAATATGATGAACTTGAGCTAAAAGGTGGATACATAACAGTGGGCGGCAAGATAGTAGCGTTTTCGTTTGGCAGTGTGCTTAGCGGCGATATATTTGTCACTCATGTGGAAAAGGCACTTTATACTGTGAGGGGTGCGTACCCAATGATAAATAGGGAGATGGCACGACATTTTTGTAAAGACTATACCTATATAAATCGTGAAAATGACTTGGACGGTGAGGGATTACGCACTGCGAAATTATCGTATCATCCGGCGTTTTTGGAAGAAGAATATACGGCGGAATGGATAGGAGACTAGTGCGATGTCCTATATGTTTCGTAAAGCTGAAAATAGCGATATTATCATGCTGACAGCTTTGTGGGAAGAAGTGTTTTTAGACGATTCGAAGTTTATTATAGACTGTATAAAAAGTTTCGCCGGCATTGAAAATGTGTATGTGGCACAAACCAAAGAAAAAGAAATTGAAGCAATGATGATGGCGGTACCGTGTTATTTGAATGAGAAAAAAGGCGCGTATCTATATGCCTTGGCTACGAAGAAAGAAGCCAGAGGAAAAGGCATAATGAGTGGCCTAATGGACTTTGCAAAAAAAGATTATGAAAAAGATGGCGCTGCTTTTTCAGTACTGGTGCCGGCGGAGGCAGGGCTTATTCCTTTTTATGAAAAACGTGGATATAATGACTTGATATCTTTGCGGTATATAATGCAGGATGTGTTTAAATCAAGTGATATGTTTAATATATACACCCAGAAAATTGTTAGTATGAATGAGCTATATGCTTTGCGGAAAAAGTATGGCCAAACATCATTTTTTGCTTTCGGTAAGGAATCATGCACAGTGATGGACAAAGACTTGAAAGCCGAAAAAGTGATGGTTTTTGAAGAAGAGAAGAGTGAAAGCTACGGTGTGTGCATAAAGCATAGTGATGAGCTTTTGGTGCCGGAGATTTTTGCAAAAGATGACGCCTCGGCGCAGAGATTGCTGGGGCACATGGCAAAAGAAATGGATGCAAAAAAGGTGCATATAACCCTTTCGCAGAGCAGTAATCTTTTTTATGGTCAGGGAAAAATTCATCCGTTTGCACTTGCAATGTGGAAAAATGAAACCGAGCAAATTACATATCTGCGCTTTGCAATGGAAGACATAAAAGTGGGATTTTCACAAATGATGAATAGTTGACAAATATGTAAAAAAAGAACATGATTATTACATGTAGTAAATGTGCAAAAGGAAGGAAACAATATGAAAACAGCATATGTGTTTTTAGCAAATGGGTTTGAGGAAATAGAAGCTATTACGCCGATTGACATGATGCGCCGTGCCGACATAAGCGTAGTGACGGTGGGTGTTGGCTCGAAAACTGTCACAGGTGCACATGGAATTGTTGTCACGGCGGATATGGATGCTGAAGGCTTTGAACTGCCGCAAGAAGCAGACCTTGTGTTTTTGCCGGGTGGCGCAGGTTTTGTGAATTTGCAAAACAGCCAAACGGTGATGAAAGCTGTGAATGAAGCGAATAATAGAGGCTTATGGATAGCTGCCATTTGCGCCGCACCTAAAATACTACACGCGGCCGGACTGCTGAGCGGAAAATCTGTCACGGCGTTTCCGGCGGTACAAGCGGAGTTGACTGATTGCACCGTAACAAATAGCGCTGTGGAAACAGACGGTAAAATCATCACAGGACGTAGTGCAGGCGTAGCGCTTGTGTTTGCAAAGGCTTTGGTGGAAGCTTTGCAAGGAAAAGAAAAAACAGAAGAAGTATTTGCCCAGGTGTATCCCGAAATATAATACGGAATTAGTTAGCAAGGAAGGAAAAAGGACATGATGGAAAGACCTACCCCAAGAACGGAAATATCAAGTGAAGCGAAAAAAACCGTGGTACGTAAGGCTCAAAAGCCCAGAGCAAGGGCTGTGGCGTCCTCGGTAGCCGAGATTGATTACGATTATGAGCGCAGTGTACAGTTTGCAAACCGTGGATGCCTTTTGATATTCACAGTGGTGATTGTGATAACAGCTGTTGTGCTTTTGATAGGATTCTTCTTTGTCACAGGTGAGCTGGACGGAAGTAATTCAAGTGGTGATGCGCCGGTGGTGGTGGATATCCCCGCAGGCTCTACCCGTGCAGATATCGGCGAGTTACTTGTAGCAAACGACCTGATTAGTAGCACTGATATTTTTAGCTTATACACTCGTATTAATGGCGCCACAGGATTTTTGTCGGGACGATATACTCTTACACCCGGCATGAGCTACGATGAAATCATCAGCCTATTAACTGCGCCGCCGGTGGACCAGGAAGTTATAAAAATCACGTTTGGTCCGGGACAAACAGTGTATGAGTTTGGTCAGCGCTGTGAAGAGGCCGGCATGTCTTTCACGGCAGAAGATTTTGTGAAGGAAGCCCAAGAAGGCGATTTTTCTGATATTTCTCTTTTTAACTATATTGATGCACATCCAAACACATATATGCGTCTTGAGGGGTATTTAGCACCGGATACGTATGAATTTTATTCTGATGCCAGCCCGAATACTGTTATTCGTTATCTGCTTAATCAAACGAATAGTCTTATCACTCAAGACATGCTAGACCGCATGGAAGAGCTGAATATTACTGTTTTGGAAGCAATAACCATGGCGTCTATTATTGAAAAAGAAGCAAGTTTCCCGGATATAGAAAATCAAGGCCTTGTGTCGGGTGTTTTCTGGAACCGTATAAATGAAGAAAACAGCGAAATTGCACGTCAAACATTGGGTAGTGACTCTACATACTACTATCTGCGCAACTGGGTAGCACCGGAGTATGGTAGCGAAGATGCCATTCCACGTGATATTTATAATGCTTACATTACGTCGGACAACTATGAAAACTCTATAGAAGGCTTCCCGGCAGGTCCTATTTGTAACCCGAGCTTTGCAGCTATAGAAGCGGCAATTTGGCCGGTGCAACATGATTATTTCTATTTCTTGACAGACGAGGCCACACCGCCAAAATACTATTATGCCGAAACATATAATCAGCACGAGCGCAACTTGGCTGAAGCTGAAGAAGTTAATGCCGCAGTGGCAGCATCTTTAGGCATTGAGCCGGAAGACGACGAAGAGGATAACGAAGAATAATGAAATCACAGGTAGAGTTATTATCACCTGCCGGAGATAAAGAAAGCTTACGCTTTGCTTTGGCTTTTGGTGCAGATGCTGTGTATTTAGGTGCGAAAAGCTTTGGCATGCGTGCAGCCAGCGCTAATTTCGACGAAGAAGAGCTGAATGACGCTGTACAGCTGGCGCATAGCATGGATAGAAAAGTGTACTTGACACTTAACACTACACCTGTAAATACAGAGTTAGATGGTGTGGTTGACACCATGCGAATGGCTGAAAACGCCGGCGTAGATGCTATGATTTTGGCGGATTTGGGAGTGCTTGCTTTAGCCAAGAAAGTGGCGCCAAATACCGAGATTCATACATCTACACAGATGGGTATCATGAACTATGCCACCGCAAATGCAGCTTTTGATTTAGGGGCAAAGCGCGTGGTATTGGCTAGGGAATTGTCGCTTGATGAAATTTCCGAGATACGCCAAAAGACACCAAAAGAGCTGGAACTTGAGGTGTTTGTTCATGGAGCTATGTGCATGAGTGTTTCCGGTCGGTGTCTATTGTCGAATTATTTCACACAAAGGGATGCTAACAGAGGTAAATGCTCGCAGCCCTGCAGATGGAAATACAGTATTGTGGAAGAAAAACGTCCCGGACAATACTGTGAGATAGGCGAAAACGAAGAAGGAAGCTATATTTTAACGGCGGACGACTTATGTGCGGCACCTTTTTTGGACAAGGTTATAGAAGCCGGCGCAACCAGCCTTAAAATTGAAGGCAGGGCTAAAAGCTTTTATTATGCTGCATCCACCACAGCGGCATACCGCGCGGCACTGGACGAGGCCTTGAAAGAAGGGCCGTACGTAATGCCGGAGTTCACCAAAACAGAGATAGAAAAAATATCACATAGGCCGTATTCACCCGGATTCTTTTTAGGGCGAAGTGGTGCCACGCAAAGTGTTGAGTGTGGCGGATATATCAGACAATGGCAGTTGATTGGTGTGGTGGAAGAACAAAAAGACGGAAAGATATACTGCACTCAGCGCGGGAAATTTGTGCTGGGAGAAGAGCTGGAAGTGTTGATGCCAGGCGGAAAGTCGGTGGCATTCACGCCAGAGTTTATATGGGACGAGCGTGGCAATGAAACAGACTCTACAGCACGTAGCAAGATGAATTTTTCACTGCCTGCGATAGATGGAGAAAGCCTTGTGCCATATAGCATTTTACGTAAAAAAGTAATGGAATAAAATAAAAAAACTCTTGTTTTGGAAGAATGAAAACTTCCTAAATAAGAGTTTTTTAAGTTGCGTTATAATATGACGGATTACAAAGAATTAGCACAAAGTTTTTTCCATAAAACAGGCAGCTGGGAATTTTGCGCCGAAAATGTTTTGTCGCGCAGATAAAAAAGATGATTTTCTTTTGGTATATCGTGTAGAAATGTCAAGCTGTGAGCACAAAGAGCCTGCGATGAAAACCCGGTTGCTTTGTTTATATGAACACGCCCATATTTACGATCGCCTAAAATAGGAGCGCCTAAAAAATCAAGATGCGCCCTGATTTGATGGGTGCGTCCGGTGTGTAATATAACCTCACACAAAGAAAAAGTTTTGAAACTATCAAGCACTTTTATTTCAGTGGTAATAGGCTTTGAATACGGGACTTCGTTTGCATGAATGGTGACAGAATGGGTACTGTGATCCCTTGTGTGAAAGGCGTGAAAAACACCATCTCGTGGGATGCCTGTGCATATACACAAGTAAGCCTTGCGCAAAAGATTTTGCCTGATAATATCGTTGGAATCACGCAGAGTGATAGCGTTTTTTGCCGCCAAAATAAGGCCTTCGGTGCCTTTGTCAAGGCGGTTACATATAGCTGGCTGAAAGGTTGTTTCCATAGAAGGCACAAACTCGCCACTTTCCACAAGGCTATGGGTGAATGCCGAAAGCAAGTTGGGCGAAGTAGCGCTGTCGGCGTGGCTGAGTACACCACCGGGCTTATATAAAACAGCGATATTTTCATCTTGGTATTCTGTTTTGAAGTCCACGAGCGATGTATTTTGCAGGGTGTGTATAGACTTTGAAGGTTTATCTTTTTTGAAATAGCAGTCGTTAATATAAAGCTCGATAACATCGCCAAGAACCAAACGATAAGAAGCATCGGCTTTTTTGCCGTTTATCTTTATGCGCTTGTTGCGAAAAGATTTGTACATCACAGAGCTTGGTAGCCCCACAGTGACACTTTCTACAAATCGTGATAGGCGCATACCATCTTCATTTTTGTCGGCAGTGAATTGTTTCAAACGGCTATCCTCCTTGCATATTTGGGAAAAATTGGTGTATACTAAGATGTATAAGTGTAGAGTAAAAGGGGTGAAGGAATGAGTGTGCACAATGGTCACCGAGGCAGGCTTCGTGCCAGGTTTTTAAAGCACGGGTTAAACGGCCTTGAAGAACACACCATACTCGAACTTTTATTATGCTATGCCATACCAAGGCGCGACACAAACGAGCTGGCACACGCGTTGATAAATAAATTTGGTAGTTTTGCGGCGGTGATTGATGCGCCGGTGGAAGAGTTGATGCAGGTAAAAGGTATGGGCGAAAACAGCGCTGTGTTGCTGAAAATGATTTTACCGATGAGCGGGTACTATCTTGAAAACAAGTCTGCACCGGGTGAGATTATTGACTCTACCCAAAAGGCCGGAAAGTATATAATGCCAAAGTTTTTCGGCAAACGCAACGAAGAAGTGTATATGATAGCGCTGGACGATAAGCGAAAAGTGATTCGCTGTGTGCAGATAGGCGATGGAGGCATTGTGAATGCTGTGCAAATAGCGGTAAAACGTGTTGTGACGGAAGTGGTAAACGCCAACGCCACAGCTGTGATATTAGCGCACAATCATCCGGGTGGTGTGGCCCTGCCATCGCTTAGTGACAAAAGAATAAGCAGTGAAATATACAACACTTTAAAAATGATAAACGTGCAGATGCTGGATCACATCATTGTTTCGGACGACGACTTTGTATCAATGGCCGATTCAGGCTTTTTTGAATCTTTGGGCTAGAAAGTATATATTAATATAAAAGCAAAAAGAGGCAAAACAGTGGGAATAATTCCGTTGTTTCGCCTTTTATTATTTTAAAAGCAAGCAAACCATAAGCCGGGTTCTGTTTTATGCGACAATCTATCTTGGCCATCTGTCGCCAGCATGGCTCGGTGCCACCTCCAAGACGCGCAGGGTACGCTTACATTTTACATGCTGTCTCATACGGGTGTTGCTTCAGGCAGGGTTTACATAGACGCACACAGTTACCTGTGCACCGGTGTGCTCTTACCACACCTTTCCAGCGTCACCACGCGGCCAAAAGGCCCGTTCGGCGGTTTATTTCTGTTGCACTGTCCCTAGGGTTGCCCCCGGCTGCCGTTAGCAGCTGCCATCCCCTTACGAAGCCCGGACTTTCCTCACCGTTTTCACGGCGCTGCCGCTTGGGTTACTTGCAGAAGTATTGTATCATTTTACAATAGTTTTCACAAGTATAAAATTTCAAACAAAATTATGCATAAAAATCCAACATTTACATAAAAGATATACGTCAATTTGACGAAATGGTGAAAAGAGGTGCCTGATTTGGATGGAAAAGTTTGATTTTCATGATGGTTTATACTATAATGTGTACTGTGATGAAGGTCAAGTTCTTGTGTGTGTCTTTCCAACAAGGACAACCGAACTAAAATTAATAATTTTTGGGAGGATACAATGTTTAAAAACGATTATGTAAACAATGTGTATGATGCAGTGGCAAAACGTAATGCCGGCGAAGGTGAATATTTACAAGCTGTTAAAGAAGTGTTTGAGTCTTTAGAGCCTGTGGTGGCCCAAAACCCGGTGTTTGAAAAAAATGCTATTTTGGAGCGTATGGCAGAGCCTGAGCGTCAAATTGTGTTTCGTGTAGCATGGATGGATGATGCTGGTAATGTGCAAGTAAACCGTGGATTCCGTGTTCAGTTCAACAGTGCCATTGGTCCTTACAAAGGTGGTTTGCGTTTTCATCCCACAGTTAACCTATCTGTTATTAAATTCTTGGGCTTCGAGCAAATATTTAAAAATAGTCTAACAACCCTGCCCATGGGTGGCGGCAAAGGCGGCAGCGACTTTGATCCTAAAGGTAAAAGTGACGCCGAGGTAATGCGTTTTTGCCAAAGCTTTATGACAGAACTTGAAAAACATATCGGTCAGTTTACCGACGTTCCCGCAGGTGATATCGGTGTGGGCGCTCGTGAAATTGGCTTCATGTATGGCCAGTACAAACGTCTTCGTAACGAAGTTACCGGCGTGCTTACCGGCAAAGGCCTCACCTACGGCGGCAGTCTTGCACGTACAGAGGCTACAGGATATGGCCTGTGCTACTATGTAGACGAGGCAATGAAAGTGCAGATGAATGATAGCTTCGACGGTAAAACCGTGGTGGTTTCCGGTAGCGGCAACGTGGCTATTTACGCCACCAAAAAAGCTCAGGAGCTGGGCGGTAAAGTGGTTACTGTCAGCGATTCCACCGGCTGGGTATACGACAAAGATGGTATTGACGTTGAACTGCTGAAAGACATAAAAGAAGTGCGTCGTGCACGTCTTACAGAGTATGCGAAAGAGCGTGGATGTGAATATCACGAGGGTCGTGGCGTGTGGAGCGTTCCTTGCGACATTGCTTTGCCTTGCGCAACACAAAACGAACTGGACGGCGAAGACGCAAAAATGCTGGTTAAAAATGGTTGTAAAGTGGTGGCCGAAGGCGCTAACATGCCCAGCACACCCGAGGCTATTGCTGTATTTTTGGAAAATAAAATTCTGTATGGTCCCGGCAAAGCAGCCAATGCAGGCGGCGTAGCTACCAGCGGCCTTGAAATGAGCCAAAATAGCTTGCGTTTGTCTTGGAGCTTTGATGAAGTGGATCAAAGACTGCAAGGTATCATGAAAAATATTGTACACACCAGTAAAGATGCAGCTGAACGTTATGGCGCAGCAGGCAACTTGATGGCAGGTGCAAACATTGCCGGATTTGAGAAAGTGGCACAAACCATGATAGCTCAAGGCGTAGCATATTAAGAACTTTTTAATAAACAAAGAAACAGGCAAGACACTATAAGTGTTTTGCCTGTTTTGTGTTGCGATAACAAGGTGAAATGTGATAATATAATAAGAAAATAAGATGTGATGATTATGGCTTGCTTTTCACACAGTGGCTAGAGCAGGGCATCTATATCAACATATACAATGAAGGAGCTTTCATGACAAAGAGTATGACAGGGTTTGGTCGTGCACAAGAAGTGTTGCATGGCCGTGAAATTACTGTGGAGGTAAGAAGCGTTAATTCGAGATATTTTGAGTACCAGTCTCGCCTGCCACGCAGCATGACGTTTTTGGATGACAGGCTGAAAAAAACAGTGTCTCAGTATGTGTCACGTGGCAAGGTAGAGCTATATATAGGCGTGCAGACCATAGACGGCGGTGAGGTGCAAATTTCACCGAACCTGGCTGTTGCGCAAGGCTACTATGACGCACTGAATGCAGTGGCACAGCATTTGAATATTGAAAATGATGTAAAAGTACATCATGTTACACGGTTTTCTGACGTGTTGGTTTTACAGCGCAATGAAGTGGATGAAAGTGAGCTGGCAGAAGATGTTGTCGGTGTGCTAAAATCTGCCATGGAAACGTATAATGCTATGCGTATGCAAGAGGGTGAAAAGCTTGTGTGCGACGTAAATCAAAGGCTTGAAAGCCTGAATGAGATGCTGGGCAAAGTGGAAGAAGATAGCGCCGGCCGTATGCAAAGGTATATACAGCGCTTGGAAGAGCGTTTGCGTGAAGTGCTTGCAGACACTTCCATAGAAGAGTCTCGCATCCTTAGTGAGGCCGCTATTTTTGCAGATAAAACCTCGGTGGATGAAGAAACAGTACGCCTGCACAGCCACTTAGCGCAGTATAAAGAGATTATAACCACAGGCGGCACAATAGGCCGCAAGCTGGACTTTTTAACACAAGAGCTTAACCGTGAAGTGAACACCATCGGAAGCAAGTGCCAGGAAGTGAGCATCACACGTTTAGTGGTGGACATGAAATCAGAAGTAGAAAAAATAAGGGAACAAATCCAAAACCTTGAGTAAAAGATGATAATAAACAGGTTTAGTAAGTACAGAGGAAGTGAAAAATGAAACTTATTAATATAGGGTTTGGAAACATTGTTAATGCACAGCGTGTGGTGGCTGTGCTTAGTCCTGAATCGGCACCGATAAAAAGGCTTATTAGTGAGGCGAAAACCAGAGGAACACTGATTGACGCAACTTATGGCAGGCGCACAAAAGCGGTACTTGTATGTGATTCGGAGCATGTGATTTTAAGTGCAGTGCAACCAGAAACAGTAGCAGGACGTTTGTCTGAAACACAAGAAAACCGAGCAAAGGGAGAGACAATCGATGAGTGAAAGTAATAAAGTTCAGCGCTATTTAATGGTGGTTAGTGGGCCTTCAGGAATAGGAAAAGATACTGTTGTAAAGCATCTCATTGATAAGTACGATGGAATAGAAAAGACTATTAGTGCCACCACTCGTGCACCTCGAGATGGCGAAAAAGACGGAGTGCATTATTACTACTTAAGTGTGGAAGAATTTAAAAACAAGATAGAGGAAGATGAGTTTGTTGAACATGCACTTTATGCGAAAAATTATTATGGTACATTGAAAAACGAAGTACAAAAACGTATTACAAACGGAATAGTGTGCATTTTGGTGATTGAAATAAACGGTGCGGCAAACGTGAAAAATATATATCCTGAGTGCACCACGGTGTTTATTGAAGCACCAAATATGCAGGAGCACGAGCGGCGCTTGCGTGGCAGGGGCAGTGAAAGCGAAGAAGTGATAGCCGAGCGTATGCGTATTGCTGAAAAGGAAATGCAAATGGCGGACACGTATGATTTTCGTTTGATTAATGATGACGCAAAAGAGTGCGCAGATAGACTGTATGCTGTATTGCAAAAAAGGCTAGAGGAATAGACTCTTTGCATAAAATGCAGAAAGCCAAATGGAGCGTGGAATGACAGACGGAAAAGTAAGTATGCTGGCTAAAGTGGCGGTATCGGACGCCGGGATTTTTTACGATAAATTATATACATATAGTGTGCCTACGAGTTTTTCGGGGCATATTTTTGTTGGTAGCATAGTGCTGATACCATTTGGTAGGGGCAAGGCAAAACCACGTCAAGGTGTGGTTTTGGAGCTTTTTAGCGGAGAAGCAGACAAACGGACAAAAGAAATATTAGATGTGCCGAAAGAAGAAACAGTGCTGAATGATGAACTGCTTTTTATTGTGAAATACCTAAGAGAAGCTACGTTTTGCACTTGGTTTGAGGCGGTGCGTGCGGTTATCCCAAGAGGTGCGCAGTATCAAAGTGTGCAGAAAAATGACGCATGGTGTCTTGAAAAGAAAGTATCGCGGATTTTTGAGTCGGTATATCATGCGGCCGAGATACACGGGGGAGAAAAGCTTACAGACAAGCAAAAAAGAGTGCTTGAATATGTGGCAAAAACCCCGGCTACCAAAGCGGAAATTCGAAGCGTGTGCCAAGTGAGCGATGGAATTAGCACAGCGCTACTAAAAAAAGGGTTTTTGATAGAAACAAAGCGTGATAAAGAAGCACAGCAAGATTTTGTACTACTGCCAAGGAATACAGAAAAAAACAAAATAGCGCCACTTTCACCATCGCAACAAGATGTGGTAGACGAGCTGAAAGCCATGATGCAACAAGAAAAACCTACACCGTCTTTGCTACATGGAGTGACGGGTAGCGGCAAGACTGTGGTGTTTTTGCATTTGATTCAGCACGTGCTTAATATGGGCAAAACGGCCTTGATATTAGTGCCTGAGATAGGCCTTACTCCGCAAATGTTGGGTGCGCTGGAATCGGCATTTTCAGAGAAAGTAGCAGTGCAACACAGTGGCCTGTCTGCCACACAGCGAGTACTGCAGTGGCGAAACATCCAAAGTGGCAAGGCAAAAGTGGTGGTTGGAACCCGAAGTGCTGTGTTTGCTCCACTTGATAACATAGGGCTTTTGGTGGTGGACGAAGAACAAGAGCACACATATCAAAGTGAAAGCTCGCCTAGGTATGATGCTGTGTCGGTAGCAAGGCTAAGGGCGGCAAAACATGGAGCGTTGCTACTATTGGCCAGTGCCACACCCAGTATATCTACTTACTATTTTGCAAAGGAAAAAAAGAGATATAACCTACTCACATTGAAGGAAAGATACGGCGACTTGCCACTGCCAAAAGTGGAGATGGTGGACATGTCGCAAGAGCTTTTACTTGGACAAGGTAGTGCGTTGAGCCAAAGACTGACATCAGCAATGGCACAGACGATAAAAGAAGGCCGTCAGGTGATATTACTGCTGAATAAACGTGGATATCACAGGGTGGCGATTTGTAAAGAATGTGGTACGGCGGTAAAGTGTGAAGACTGCAGTGTGCCGATGGTATATCATAAAGCGCAGGATGATATAAATGAAAAAGATGGCACTACGCAAGGTAGACTTTTGTGTCACCACTGCAAAAAAAGTAAAGATCCAGCCCCTGAAATATGCGAGGAATGCGGCGGTACACTGAAATATGCCGGGGTAGGTACCCAGAGGCTTGAAGAGGAACTGGCTGAAAAACTGCCACAAGCAAGGGTGATTCGAATGGATATGGACACCACTCAGCGAAAAGGTGCACACGCCGGCATGCTTTCAGAATTTGCAGACGGTAAGGCAGACATACTACTGGGAACGCAAATGGTGGCAAAAGGCCTTGACTTTGAGCGCGTGGGCCTTGTAGGTGTGGTGGGAATAGACAGCCTGCTTTTTGCACAGGGATATCGTGCGTTTGAGGGTGCATTTTCGCTGGTGACACAGGTGGTGGGACGAAGTGGACGTGCAAACGAGGCGGGCTCGGCCATTATCCAGACAGTGGACCCTAGCCATCCTGTGTTGCAACTGGCCGCAAAGCAAGACTATGAGGCCTTTTATGAAGAAGAAATAGGGTTTAGAAAACTTGCGATGTATCCTCCATATTGTGCTTTGTGCATGGTGGGATTTGCCGCAAAAGTGGAAGAGAATGCACAAAGCGCGGCTATAGAATTTGCGCAGATATTAACAGAAAAAGCGAAACTTCACAGCAAAAAAAAGCCGATACCACTAAGGGTGCTGGGGCCGTCTGTCATGCAAGTGGCAAAACAAGGCGGAAACTACCGATATCGGCTAAGTATAAAATGCAGGGGTGATGCAGACTTCAGAATGCTTATGTGGGATACGTTGTCTGAGTATAATAAAAAAGCATGGCAGAATAAAGTGACAGTTTGGCTGGATTTTCACACAGATGGATAACAAATAGTTTGTTAAAAATAATGATAGAAAAATAAAAAGCTTGCAAATTAATGTGATACCACATTTTTTTAACATTTGATTGGTATAATAAACGTTAATATGAAGCAAAAAGATAGGGAGAAAACATATGGCTTTGCGAAATATTGTAAAAGACGGAGACCCGCTGCTAAAAAAGAAATGCCGAGAAGTGACAGATTTTGGTGACAGACTGCATCAACTACTGGAAGATATGGCCGAGACCATGATAGAGGCGGATGGCCTGGGCCTGGCGGCGCCTCAGGTAGGCATATTGCGTCGTGTATTTGTGGCGCTGGATGTCACTGAGCTAGGGGATGATGAAGATGATGATATGCTGGAAGATTCATTCGATGAAGATGCAGAGGACATGAACGAAGAAGACTTGGGTGATGAAACTGATGACGATGAATATGATGAAGAAGATGAAGAAGAACTGTGTGTTATAGAGTTTATAAACCCTGAAATATTGGAGCAAAAAGGCGAATCACGCAGTTATGAAGGGTGTTTGTCTTTTCCGGGTAAGTTTGGCGCTATTGAAAGGCCTACATGGGTGAAGGTGCGTGCATTTGATAGGTTTGGCAAAGAGTTTTTTGTGGAGGCCGAGGGCCTGATGGCAAGATGTATTTGTCATGAGATAAATCATCTGGATGGCGTGACCATCGACGACTTGGCCGAATATTTTTACGATCCTGAAACTCCGCACGATTTGGACGCTACCATTGGCGGTGTAGAAGATGCTGATGTTGAACAAGAAGATGCAAAAGCAGAATAAAGTAATTTACTTTTGTAGTATATTTAATAGCAAAAAAGGGGACATGTATGCGGATAGTGTTTATGGGCACGCCTGATATTGCCAAAGAGGCGCTGTGTGAAGTGCTTAAAACAGAGCACGAGGTGGTGGCGGTATACACAAGAATGGACAAGCCGCAAGGACGCAAAAAAATAATGACAGCACCCGTGGTGAAACAGCTTGCGCTGGAAAAAGGCATAACAGTGATGCAACCGGCCACCATGAGAAAAGACCCCGTCAAAGCCGCAGAAGAACTGATGCAGTTCAAGCCGGATTTATGTGTGGTGGTGGCATATGGGCTGATTTTACCGCCGCAAGTGTTAGCGGTACCGAAATACGGATGCATCAACATGCACGTTTCTCTTTTGCCGAAATATCGAGGTTCTGCGCCGATTCAATGGGCGGTGATAAACGGCGATGAAAAAACCGGTGTGTCTATAATGCAGATGGATGAAGGATTGGACACAGGCCCGGTATTGGCAGTAGAAGAAGTGGAAATATCACCAACCGCTACAGCAGGCGAGGTTTTTGATAACGTGAGCGATGTGGGCGCAAAACTACTGGTGAAAACCATAGCGCAGATAGAAAACGGCACAGCAACAGCCAAGCCACAACCGACAGGTGAAAGCTATGCTCCGCCGCTTGATAAGAAAATGGCGCAGGTGGATTTTTCTGTTTCGGCGTATGAGCTGCATAATTTGATACGTGGGTGCAATCCTTGGCCGCTAGCTTTTTTTATGAGTAACAACAAACGCATTAAAATTAAAAGTGCGATGTGGCAAGATGAAAACGCCGGTGCTGAAATAGGCGAGATTATATCGTGTAAGCCGCTTACGATAGCGTGTAAAAAAGGCGCTATTATATTAAACGAAGTGGTACCCGAGGGTGCCAAGGCGATGAGTGGAGAAGCTTTTGCGGCAGGAAGACGGTTTAAAATAGGCGATAACATATTATAAATTTGTGTGACACTAGGAGGCTATAACATGTTTTATTTCGATTATATGTATTTTGTATATATGATACCTGGCTTGATTATCTCAATTTGGGCACAGATGAAAGTGAAAGGTACTTTTGCAAAGTACAGCAAAATCAGAGTGCAAAGCGGATGGAGCGGAGCACAGGCGGCACGTCGGATTTTGGACGATAACGGCCTGCATAATGTTCGGGTGGAAAAAGTGAGTGGTAAGTTGAGCGACCACTTTGATCCCGGCAGTAACGTGGTTCGTTTGAGTGATTCCACATACGATTCAACAAGTGTGGGCGCGGTAGGCGTGGCGGCTCACGAGGTGGGACATGCTATTCAGCATGCGCAAGGCTATGCACCTGCAAAGTTGCGCTCGGCCATTGTGCCTGCCTGCAACATCGGAACCAGTGTTTCGATGCCTTTAATATTTTTAGGCTTTGCATTTTCTTTGGCACAGCTAATATATGTTGGCATAGCGTTGTTTGGCTTGGCTGTTGTGTTCCAACTTGTCACACTTCCGGTGGAGTTCAACGCTTCTAAACGTGCTATTGAAACACTGGGCAGTAACGGCATGATGACAGAAGAAGAAAATAATGGAGTGAAAAAAGTGTTGTCTGCGGCGGCCTTGACATATGTAGCGGCGCTGGTGACAAGCTTGCTGCAACTGCTTTATTATATTTCTCGAGTAAGAAGAAACTAAACCTGTGGAATAATATCTGACGCAGGGTGAAAATATCGGTGAGAAGATAATCGGTGGTATGTAATGGCGAAAAAACAATCGGTAGACAAAGCTAGAAAAGCAGCGGTTGAAGCCCTTGTGCAGATACACAAGGGTATATTTTCGTCGTCGGCCATAGAGGTGTTTGATAAAAAAGATCTTTCGTCGCGGGATTCGGCGTTTGCCGGCGCACTTTTTTTTGGCACAGCCGAGCGAATTGCTACCATTGATTTTTTGCTGGCACCGTTTTTGAAAAAAAGTAAGCTTGATAAAGAAGTGAGGGCTATTTTGGAATGTGGCCTTTACCAAATGCTGTGCATGAGAGTGCCGTCTAGTGCCGCGGTGAATGAAAGTGTGAATTTAACACGTGCCATGGGAAAAAGCAGTGCAGCGGGTCTTGTAAATGCAGTGCTTCGGAAAGCGGCGCAAAAAGTAGAAAAATATAGCAAAAATGTGCAAGATTGCAAAGAAACGCTCACTGAAAATGACAACGCAAAGCTAGACGCATGGCTGGCAGAACTTTCTTTTGCGAATGAAATACAGCGTGTTTGTGTGGTATATTCTGTTAGTGAAGCGGTGGCAAAAGCTGTTATGAAGGCGCTGCCAAATGAATATGACGACTATTTCAAAGCTAGCTTTTCACAAGGCGAGCTTTGCCTGCGGGTGAACTCGCTGTGTGCAGAACGAGATGAGCTGATAAGCCAAATGAAAAATTCAGGCATTGCGGCAAGAGCAGGCGAGTGGCCACATACCATACATGCGTTTATATCCGGAAAAGTGGCGCAAGAACCTTTGTTTTTGCAGGGGATGTATCATGTGCAAGGCCTGGCGTCACAATGCGCTTGCCTTTGCCTCGGGGCAAAAAAAGGCGACAAGGTACTGGATATGTGTGCGGCACCCGGCGGGAAAAGTGCTTCTATAGCGCAAGATATGCAGGGTGGTTTAGGCCTTTACAGTTGTGATTTACATCCGGGACGCTTAAAACTTATTAGAGAAAACCTCGATAGGCTAGGGCTTTCCGAGGTACAGACAATGGTGAATGACGCCACGATATATCGTGAAGAATTTCATGGACAGGACAAAATACTGTGTGATGTGCCATGCAGTGGTCTTGGTGTTTTGGCGCAAAAACCTGACTTGAGGTATATAAACGGTGATAGTTTTTCCGCTTTGCCACAGTTGCAACTTAAAATACTGGAAACATCAGCTAAATATCTAAAAAAAGGTGGGCGTTTGGTGTATAGCACGTGCACCGTACGCAAAGAGGAAAACGAAGAAGTAGTAAAGGCGTTTTTGTCCCAACATAAGGATAAGTTTACGTTGATTGATCCAAAAGTAGTGCCGAGCGGCGCAGTTGTAAAGGACAAGATGATGAATTTATGGCCACACCATACAAAAACAGATGGCTTTTTTGTGGCAACAATGGAATGTTTATGATATAATATATTAGATATGGGCACAAAGCCTGGGAAGGTGGCTGAAAAGTGGTGGAGAAAAAAAGCATTATCGGATTTCCTCTGCCTAAACTTCAATCAGAGATGAAAACTTTACAGCAGCCGGCGTTTAGGGCTAAGCAAATATTTTCGTGGATACATCAAAAACACTGTACTTCGTTTGAAGAAATGACAGATTTGTCTAAAGACTTACGCAGGATGTTGGACGATGGATTTGCGATAGAAAACCTTAAAGCTGAAAAAATACAAAAAAGCAATTTAGACGGTACAGTGAAGCTTTTGCTACGTCTTTCTGACGGAAATTGTGTTGAAACAGTGCTTATGCGATATCATCACGGCAACACGGTGTGTGTCTCATCTCAGGTAGGATGCCGCATGGGATGCGAGTTTTGTGCTTCTGCACCCGGTGGACTTATTCGCAATTTGAGTGCAGGCGAGATGGTGGCGCAAGTCATAGCGGCCGAAAAAGCCGGTGATGCACATGTTAGTAATGTAGTGCTGATGGGCATAGGCGAGCCACTGGACAACTTTGATAACGTGATGGATTTCATATCGGTGATCACAGACGAAAACGGCAGAAATATGTCTGCACGAAACATCAGCTTATCTACATGCGGTGTGGTGCCCGCCATTGAAAAACTGGCCACCTATAAACTACCGCTGACGCTGTCTATTTCTCTGCATGCCACCGACGATGAAACACGAAGCCGCCTTATGCCGGTAAACAAGGCGTGGCCGCTGAATGAACTCATGAAAGCGTGTAAAGACTATCGCAGGATTACAAAAAGACGTATTAGCTATGAATATGCGGTGATACATGGTGAAAATGACGGTGATAAAGAGGCGGATGCGCTGGCTGAACTGCTGAAAGGCACAGACGGCCATGTAAATTTGATACCGATAAATCCGGTGAAAACAAGCGGGTTTTCAGAAAGCAAGCGGACAAAAGATTTTGCACAGCGCCTACAAAGACAAGGCGTGCAAGTGACGGTGAGAAGGCGTCTTGGTGCCGATATTGATGCTGCTTGTGGACAGCTTAGAATGAATAATATTGATGAACTTGCAGAAAACGATAATGAGGAATGACTTTTTGAATATATTACATAGCAGGAAAATCTGTGGGGGGAGTAGAATATGAAAGTAAACGGTAAAACAGATATCGGATGTAATAGACCTGAAAATCAAGACACCTTCCGCAGTGGATCTACACATCACGCTGCATGGGGGATTGTGTGTGATGGAATGGGTGGCGCACAGCATGGAAAACTTGCCAGCGCTGTGGCGGCTGACTGCACCGAAGAGATGATATATCAGCTTTTGGAAAAAGAGCCTGCCGAAACAGCAGAAGAAATCTTGAAAAGCGCAGTAGATATAGCCAACGGAGAGGTTTTTGCCCTTAGTGGTAACGGAAAACAGCTGATGGGAACCACCATGGTTTGCGCATTGTTTAGAAACAAGGTGTTGTCACTTTCACACGTGGGTGATTCTCGCGCATATCTGTATACAGAGGGCATGCTTAGGCAACTGACTCGTGACCACAGTATGGTGCAAGAAATGGTAGATATGGGCACAATCACCAAAGATGAAGCAAAAACTCATCCTGAAAAAAATGTGATAACAAGAGCTCTTGGTGTGGAGGGTACTGTTGATGCAAGCTTTGATGAGTATCACCTGCAAAGTGGAGACCTAGTTATATTATGCAGTGATGGCTTCAGCAATATGGTTAGTGAAGAAAAGTTTAAAGAACTGATAGAAACTTACGATTACTGGGACTTGGCAAGAGAGATGATAAACGAAGCACTGAAACTGGGCGGTGAAGATAATATCACAGTAGTGCTTATGAAGGCCGAAGATAAAGATTTTTGAGAGCAGATATATACTGCGATGTAATAAATAGGTGGAGGATTCGATGATGGATTACGAAGGACAAAGGCTGGATGGACGCTATAAGGTAGAAAGTCTGGTGGGCGAAGGTGGCATGGCAGATGTATACCGTGGTGTTGATCTTTCTGCTAGCCGTGTAGTAGCTATCAAAGTTCTGAAAGAAGAATATCGCGATAATAACGAAGTGGTACGTCGTTTTTTGAACGAAGGACGTGCTATTAGCGTTCTTGATCACCCTAATATCGTGAAAGTATATGATATCAGCGTGACGGATAAAGTGTATTATATTGTGATGGAATATATAGACGGCATCACCCTAAAAGAGTATATAGAGCAACGTGGTGAGCCGCTGACATATAGAGAAGCGGTGCATTTTACCAGCCAAACATTATTAGCGCTACAACATGCACATGTGAAAGGCATAGTACACCGTGACATCAAGCCGCAAAACATTATGATAATGGAAGATGGCAGTATTCGTGTCACGGATTTTGGCATTGCACGCATGGCTCGTAGCGAGGTACATACCGACGGGGATCAAGCTATTGGCAGTGTGCATTACATCAGCCCGGAGCAGGCACAAGGCGCACAAACTGACCAAAGAGCAGATATATATTCGCTAGGTATCATGATGTACGAGATGCTTACAGGAAGACTGCCTTTTGAAGACGAAAATGCAGTGGCAATTGCTGTGAAGCAAATAAGTGATAACGCACCGCCTATCACCAAGGTGAACCCAAGCGTGCCGAAAGGTATAGCGGAAATCGCCCAAAAAGCGATAAATAAAAACCCGACAGACAGATATAATGATGCACTTGACATGCTTCGTGACATAGAAGAGTTTAAGAAAAATCCGTCCATCTCTTTCGATTATAAATATCTGGACGATGATATTCAGACAAAAATGATGGGGAAAGTTATGGCAAATAAGAGAGTAAGTACTGAAAAAACAGTGAAAAAAACAAAACCTCCTAAGAAAATAAGACGCAAGCGCATTGGATTTTTAGTACCAATAGTGCTTGGGTTTACTATTGCTATTGTAAGCGTATGTGCTGTATATGGGTGGGATTTGCTTCAAAATAGTGGAAATCCACTTTTCGTAGAGTATGAGAATGTTGAGCTTCCCGATTTTACAGGCATGAATATCAGTGAGGTGCGAGAGATACTTTCGAAAGCACCTTATAACACTCTGCGTGTGGAAGAACGTGAAGAGGTAAATCCCGGCGTACCGGCAGGGGAAATTATAGCTCAAAACCCAACCAGTAACAATGAAAATCCGCTTACCATAAAGTCGAATCAAAAATTATATCTAACTATAAGTAGCGGTACACCTACAAAAATAGTGCCTGATTTGACGGGAATGTCTCGTCAAGACGCCATTCAGGCATTGCTGGCAGAAGGCATTACGCCATATGCGAAGGCTGTGAATGCACCGGGTACACCGGCAGGAACCGTAATAGGCACATCACCCGGCGCAGGTACCAGCATATTGGTGGACTCCGGAACAGTGGTGACTATTGAAATAGCAAGCAACTTTGAAGAATATCAAAGAACAGTGCCGGACCTGACAGGTGTTGCAGACCTTGTGCAAGTGTCAGATATATTGGCAGAATCGGGCCTATACCTGGGCGAAGTAAGGGAAGAAGTAAGCGTTTTGCCTGCAGGCAGTGTGATAAGGCAAAGCCCTGAGCCGGGAGTGTCGATGGACGTTGGCGGTGATGTGCATGTGTGGGTTTCTTTAGCACCTCCACCGGTAGTGGAAGTACCTCAAACAAACACATCTACAAACACAGCAACGCCTGCGCCATCATCGAGTTCCACGTCAACTGCGCCTACACCTACACCTACACCAGACCCTGACCCTGATCCTGGCACAGGTACTGATCCTGGCACTGGCACTGACCCTGGTACCGGCACTGACCCTGGCACAGGTACTGACCCTGGCACAGGCACTGATCCTGGCACAGGTACCGACCCTGGCACAGGCACTGACCCTGGTACAGGCACTGACCCTGGTACCGGTACTGATCCCTGACCTACCATAGGTAGGGTCAGACCCCTTAGCCATTCACATGATAGAAGGAGTAATGCTTGGAAGGTATCATATATAAAGGCATCGGTGGATTTTACTATGTAAAGACGGAAAACGGCGCCATGATAGAGTGTAAACCCAGAGGGATTTTCCGTAAACAAGGTAAAAAACCACTACCCGGAGACAAAGTATTACTGGCACGTGAGGCACAAACTGATTATATTGACGATATATTGCCAAGGCGAAACGTGATGATACGTCCTGC
>CAYJIG010000028.1:0-22867 GCA_964370165.1 uncultured Oscillospiraceae bacterium | reverse complement strand
CACAAACTTTAACGGCATTCAGCTGCTAGACGGTAGCTTGTCTGACGCTTCACCTGGTGATATCGACGTAAGCGGCATCAAAGTTACAGAAACAGCTGCTATTGCAGGCAAATATGGTTTTGATGAACTTACCTCCAATGGAGCTACTGCTTTTGCTGCTGCCGATTGGAATGCAGGCGAAACATTTAGCTATACCATCAGCCTTAACAATGGCGATAGCTTTACTGAAACCTTCCAACTGAGCGAAGACAAAAAGAGCATCGTTGGCCTAAGCGACGGTACAGTGTTTAAACTGTCTACTGAAGATGCTGGTACAGGCGCTGGTACAGGCGATGTGTTGGCGACAGAACTAGCTGATGCTTTAGAAACACAGTTCCGCAAAACTAGCCTGAATGATGACTTTATCATTTCAGTAGGTGATCCGGCAGGTGGCACTAATAATGTAGGTTTGTCATTAAGCAACCGTACACCCGGCGAGGCTGCACCTCAAGTAACAGGTTTGTCGTATTCACTTGATGGCGGCGTGCCAGTAGAAATAGCCGCTGCTGCTGAAGCTGCTACTGCAACCGCCACTTCCAGTGTAGTGCCTCAAGACGAAGTACGCGCTTTGGCTACTTCATCCTTTATCGCATTTGAAGTTACCGACAATATCACAAACGAAGATATTGCTACATTCGAAGTGAATGGCCAAAAATTTGTTCTGGTAGCTGAGAATGGTGCATCAGGCACAACAACCGATGGCGAAGCTTATGCTAAAGCTGTGGCAGAACTGGAAAACCGTGGTATCAACATCATCCGTGTTGATGATCCCACAGCATTGACCAGAGATGACCTAGAGCGTATTGCTGCTGACATCAACCAAAAAACTGGTTTGTCTTTGAACGCACAAGATGACTTCGGCATCGTACTTGACGCTCCAGGCACAGGCAACGGCCTGACCATGCAAGTGGGCGACACCGACGCTGACTTCAACAAAATCACTGTTAGCGTAGACGACATGTCTTCTACAGGTCTTGGCATCAACAACATCACAATGTCTAGCCAAGAAAGTGCTGCTCGTGCACTGGAACGCGTTAACGCTGCTATCGAGAAAGTTTCTGAAAACCGTGGTAACCTCGGTGCATTACAAAACCGTCTAGAGTACACCATCAACAACCTCGGCGTAACAGTAGAGAACATGACAGCTGCTGAAAGCCGTATCCGCGACGTTGACATGGCTGCTGAGATGATGGAATACACCAAGAACAACGTTCTTTCTCAAGCTGCACAAGCTATGTTGGCACAAGCGAACCAACAGCCACAACAAGTGTTGCAACTGCTTGGCTAATTTTAGACTCGTTGCATGAGGACAAGCTTTTAATAGCTTGATTACTTACTCATACAAAGCTGTCTATGTGATTCGATCCAGGGTCCACTAGGTCGTATCAAAATAACGGCGATTCCCCCGTGCTTTATGCACGGGGGTTTTTATGTGCTTATATATAATAAGGAAGAAGCTGTATTATAAAGGTGCATCATTAAAGGTGATGCCGCAGGAGTATATTTGACGGTGATGATACAGTTTTTGCGATGATATGACATTGATATGATAAATAATTAGCACTAATAATTGGGAAATACCTACATTTGGGTACAATTTAACCGCAGGTTATTACATTAGGGGTATTTTAGGGTTAAGTTTTTCAAATAGGGTGCGATGTATAGAGTGTAAGCAACAAAACGAAACTTTCGCACGGAGAGTTTCATGGGCACAAAAGGCACGGACGCCTTTTGTAACAACATTAGGGAGGATTACAAATGATTATTCAACACAACATTATGGCATTGAATGCGCACCGTCAACTGGGCATCAACAACGGTTCTTTAAGCAAAAACCTTGAAAAACTATCCAGTGGCTATCGTATCAACCGCGCAGCCGACGACGCAGCAGGCTTGGCGATTTCTGAAAAAATGCGTGCTCAAATTACAGGTCTTGACCGCGCAATCTTAAACGCACAAGACGGCTCGTCCTTGATCCAAACAGCAGAAGGTGCTTTGCAAGAAGTGCACAGCATGCTGAACCGCATGGTAGAGCTGGCAACACAAAGCGCCAACGGAACCATCCAAGCATCCGACAGAGCAAAAATTGAAGCTGAAACAACCGCACTAAAAGACGAAATCGACCGTATTTCTCAGGCTACAAACTTTAACGGCATTCAGTTATTAGACGGTAGCTTGTCTGACTCGGCTCCTCGTGACATCGACGTAAGTGGCATCAAAGTGACCGAAGCTGCAGCCGTAGGCGGTGTGTATGATTTCGCTTCAGTGAACACCGATGGTGGCATTGACGCTACCGCATGGGACGCAGGCGACACATTCAGCTACACTGTAAGCCTTAACAACGGCGATAGCTTCACCGAAACATTTAGCTTGAGCCCCGACAAAAAGAGCATCGTAGGCATGAGCGACGGCACAGTTTTCCGTGTAGCAGGCACCGACGGCGCTGTAACAGACGCTGAACTTGCAGACGCTTTGGAAACACAGTTCCGCAAGAGCAAAATGAACGACGACTTCATCATTGCTAAAAATGCTACCGAAGGCTTGACATTCACCAATCGTGAACCCGGCACAGACTCTCCACAAGTAGCAGGTCTTGCATTCTCGATTAACAATGGTACACCTACAGAGCTAGCAGCCGATGCAACAAGTAGTGTGAAACCTCAAGACGAAATTCGCAGCTTGAACACAGCTTCATTCTCAGTGTTTGAAGTGAATGGTGGCATCACAAACGAAGATACAGCTACCTTCGAAGTAAACGGCGAAAAATTCATCCTGGTAAATGAAAATCTAACAGGCGATGAGTATGCTACAGAAGTAGCCGAACTTGAAAACCGCGGCATCAACATCATTCGTGTATCAAGTGACGATCCTGCAACATTTGCAGAAGACGATATGCGTCGTATCGCAGCCGATATTAACCAAAAAACAAACCTGACACTGCAATGGCAGGCAGGCGAGGGCATCAGATTACTGGCGCCGACAGCAGGCAACGGCTTGACCATGCAAGTGGGCGATACCGCAGACGATTTCAACAAGTTGACAGTTAGCGTAGACGACATGTCTGCATCCGGACTTGGTATCAACAACATCACAATGGCTAACCAAGAAAGTGCTTCTCGTGCACTGGATAGCATCAACCAAGCTATAGAGCAAGTATCTGAAAACCGCGGTAACCTTGGTGCACTTCAAAACCGTTTGGACTACACCATCAGCAACCTTGGCGTGACCACCGAAAACATGACAGCCGCTGAAAGCCGTGTACGTGACGTGGATATGGCCGCTGAAATGATGGAATACACCAAGAACAACGTTTTGGCACAAGCCGCACAAGCTATGCTGGCACAGGCCAACCAACAACCGCAACAAATACTACAGTTGCTCCAATAGTATCGTGAGTTTGGGCCTAAAAACCCATAACTACATATCTGCCAAGCCCGGCACAAGGCCGGTGCCCACCGACTTTGCTGTCAAGGCAGAAAGTCCCCGTGTTAATCACTCCCCCGTGCAGGGATGCATGGGGGCTTTTAATGGGACAAAACCATCAGGTTGCTAGAAAAGTAGCAGGGATGCAAATAAACAACATAAATAGGCCTCGTGCAGGGATGCATGAGGTCTATTTGCGTAAAAAAATACCCCTTGCTTATGGCAAGAGGTATGAAAAAGTAAAATCATTTAATTTTTTCTATAGATTCAATCAAGTAACGTTGTTTTCTGAACACCAATTCTATCAAAAGAGAAAGGTATTTCAAGATGATAGCCAGTATGGCAAAGACACCGAAAAAGCTGCCTGTCATCACCAGCATGGTGGTGGTATATCCGCTGATAGGCTGGCCCAGCGCATATACAGTGATGGTGTACACAGCGCCACCGATGGCGGCAAGCATCATGACAATGGCCATGAAAATAGATAGCTTGTATGCAACATCGGTATATAAAATCAAGGTGTTTGTACCGTTTGTTCGCCTTGATAAGCGTTGCCTTTTTGAAAAACTGCCGTGATCCACTTCTATGCCTTTATACGGTACCGAAAACAGTTTAAGCCCACAGTTGGCATAAATGGCCTTGCGGTACGGCACCGAGGTACTGATGGAGTGTATACGATTTATAGCCCTGCGTGATAAAACACGGAACGTTTCGCTTTCCAGGCGATATTGAGTGACGGCGTTATGGTTGTAGATATAATAGAAAATCCGTGAAGTGATGCGCTGCTTTGTGGCTTTTGCTGCCACAATGTCGTGTCCTTCCAGGCATTTGTCATATACTTTGCGAATGGTGTCTATAGGAAAACACGGAAAACAGCTATCAAACTCAAAAACAAAATCGCCAATCGCAAGATCTATGCCTGCGTTCATTGACGCTTCAAGTCCTTGGAAATAGCTCATGTTCAGCAGTGTGACGCGCCCGTTCATATTAGCGGCAGTTTCTTTTATTAGCGAAGCACTGCCATCGGAAGAGCTGTCATCCACGCAAATTATCTCGAATTTCGAGAAGTTTGCATCAAAAAAATTATAAAGCATTGTTAAAAATTCTGCAACTCTAGCCTCGTCGTTGTTTACATACACCACAGACGAAATGAAGTTTTTTTCTTTATATACTGTCATTTTCAAGCACCTCATCTAAATCATACACTGTATTAATTTTACCGGAAAGTACACTGATAAATGTGGGATCATCGCAATGTTTTTTCACCATGGTAGGCCTAGAGTCGTCTATTTCCGAGACTTTAAGCACCGGTTTCATTGAAAAAAGACTGCTGTGATAAGAAAATCCATACACATCTAAAAGATATTTTCTAGCAAGAGAGGACATATATGGCCAAGCGCTTTCAGGTTTGGCCGAGCAGTCGTTACAATTGAAAAGTGACTGCGGAATACACTTCGGCTGGTTATCTTGGCAAGAAAATGTTGGTAGAACATCATGACTTGCTGTGTGTGGCGTGAAAGTAACCGAAGTGAGGGAGTGGAGCCCGGTTTTACCAAATGGCATTATGGAAAAAAAAGGGCCGTCCATCACCGTGATGCCAATGTCTTTCAATGAATCGGACACGGTGCATAAAATAATCTCACACAGCTCATATTTTATTTTAAACGGCTCAAACCCTAAGGCTACATGCATTTCATTCACACCGGCGTAAGTGGAGTTCATCACAAACGGTGCCGCATATTTTTCGCCATTTTGAGTGCTGAGAACAAAATGATCTTGTTGCTTTTCTATACCGGTCACGTGGCTGTCGTAGTGAAGGGTAATAAGATGTTTGTAGTTTTCAATCTCGGCTAAAAGCTGCTTGCAAAGCAAATCGGCGTCATATGTATATTCTTTTGTCATAAATGCGCCATCGCAACTGCCGTTTTTAAAATAACGTGATACAGGAAGCTCGTCACATGGGATATTTGCATCACGGCAAAACTTTTGAAATTGGTTGGCATTTGTCCAGCTGAAATTTGAAGAAGTGGCATACACTTGATCAAAACTACTGTGGATACATCCCGGGAAATCTACGCAAAACCGATCAAAATAATCCTTTGATTTGACAGCAGTGGAAAGAGAACGTGGATAGTGGTATCCCATGTGAACCCTTGCTTGATTTATGTATGTTGCTCTTGCAAAAGGATGGCTGTCTGCCTCTAAAACCACAGATTTTTTGCCGTTTTTTGCAAGAAAAATCGCCGAATAAAGGCCATATAGGCCTGCACCAATGATGATATTATTACAGCTTGTCATAACATCCCGCCTTTATTATAAAAGTGTATGCAAATGCTGAAAATTTGCTAACACAATAGCGATATTATACCACAAAATAAGAAAACACGCCACATTTTTTGCCATTTTCCACTATGTAATAATAAGCAAAAAACCCATCAGATATACTGATGGGTAGCATCATGACGTAAACATAAAACAAAATTAGTTAATTAAATTAAGTAAACTAGTTAACTATTTTCGAATAAATTAAAAAACAGTTGTATATACGTAAAAATTTTTATCATTTCATGAAAATGATTTATCAAAGCGCTCCTTGGCTGCCTAAAAAGCCTTTTATTGCATCGGCTGTTATGGACTGTTGTTCTTCATAGGTGATGGTACCCTCAGGATCGCCAAGCTGTGGGCCGTAATTACCAAATTTTGCGTGGTTTCCACCTTCTATCACCACAATGTTATCGGTGTAGTCTATCCCGTTTGCTATATTGTCGTTGAATGTGCCGTATATTGTAAGGGAATTTTCTTTTGGGAAGTCTCCATATACATATGCGCCCATTACGATAACACCGTCGATGGTTTGTGGATTATCTGATGCGTAAGAAGATGCCATTGCGCCACCCAAAGAATGTCCTGAGATATACCAGCTTTCTATTTCGCTGTGTGTATCAATAATTTCATTTGCAGCATTTGAGTCAAAAACAGCTAAGTTAAAAGGCATTTCAACCAAAAAGCATGTTACGCCGGTGTCGGCTACGACTTTTTCAAACAGTGGAAGATAAGCAATGCTTTCCACCTTGGCACCGGGGTAAAATATAATTGCCGTATTATTGTTTTCATCCCCTGTGATGGTGGTGATATTTCCTTCGACTGCCACGTTTTTGCTTTCGGCAAGCACGCTTTGTGCAGTATCATCCACAGGAAAAGGTAAAATAAGATACACTATAACGCCTAATATTGTAGTTGTAAATAAAAGCAAAACAATAATAAGGATAATTTTATTTTTTTTCATTATTAATCCTTTCAGTGAGTATGAAACATGATAACACATGTATATGTCGAAAACAATATTTTTATGCTTGACATGGAGAGGTAAGTAATATAGTATATACCTATACCCCCTATAGGTATAAAAAAGCGAATTCAGGAGGATTACCATGAGGCGATGTATGGACGTGGATGCGGTACAAAAACGTTTAAAGAAAATTGAAGGGCAAGTGCGTGGTATTCAAAAGATGGTGGATGAAGACAAGGCATGCGAAGACATTTTAATACAAATAAGTGCTATCAAGTCGGCCTTACACAAAGTAGGGCAGGTGATTTTAGAGGGACATATGCATCATTGTGTTTTAGAGGGGATTCAAAATGGAGAAGAGGAAGAAACGATAGATAAGCTGATTTCTGCACTTGATAAATTTTCAAAAACTATATAAAAGGGTTTAGTATATCATGAAAAAAATAAATAAATTTTTAAATTCTACCCCAATGCTATGGGTTTCAGGCATTTCTATCTTAGTGGCGTTTTTAGGCGAGTATATTATTCCGCTGACAAATGGCGGTACCGAAATTGAATTCATGATAAATTTTGCATGGATTTCAATTATAGTTTCAGGAACGCCGCTGGCGTATCTTGCCATATGGCGAGTGGTAAAACAGCGGTTTATTAGCTCGGCGCTACTTATCACCATCGCAATGGCAGCAGCCATATATATAGGTGATCTTTTTGCCGCGGGTGAGGTGGCGTTTATCATGGCCATAGGCGAGGTGCTGGAAGACAGAACAGTGGAAAAGGCCAAGCGCGGTATAGAAAAATTGCTTTCATTGGTGCCGACACAAGGCCGGGTGATTGTAACAGACAAAGACGGGAAGCTGAGCGAAAAAAACGTAGATGCAAAAGATATTGTTGCAGGTGACGTGATAAGAGTATTACCGGGCGAGAGCTTTGCGGCGGATGGTGTCATAACACTTGGCAATACAAGTGTAGACCAAAGTATCATTACAGGGGAAAGTTTGCCGATAGACAAAAGTGTGAATGATGAAATATTTGCAGGTACCATAAACCGGTTTGGCTCGGTGGACGTGAAGGTGACAAAATCGTTTATAAATTCATCCCTTCAAAAGATGATAAAGCTGGTGGAAGATGCCGAAAACAATAAAGCACCTACGCAAAAAATTGTGGATAAATGGGCGTCGTGGTTGGTACCTATTGCTTGCGTGATAGCAGTGGTTACATATATTATTTTAGCTGTTTTGATGAACAGGCCGGATGATGCACTGATTCGTGCGGTGACGGTGCTGGTAGTGTTTTGTCCATGTGCGTTGGCGCTGGCTACACCCACATCCATCATGGCGGCAATAGGCCAGGCGGCAAAAAAAGGTGTATTGATAAAATCAGGCGAAGCACTGGAAAGAATGGGCAATATTGGCACGGTTGCATTTGATAAAACCGGCACAATAACAAAGGGATCTTTAAGTATAAGTGACGTAAAAACGTTTGATTATGATCAAGGTGAAATGATGAGGCTTGTGGCTACGGCAGAGGCTCGCTCGGAGCATCCGATGGGTAAGGCGGTGGTTGCGTATGCGAAAAAGCAGGATATCCCATTGCTTGAAAGCGAAGACTTTACCATGGAAGTGGGCAAAGGCGTGAGCAGTAATGTTGGAGAAAATACAGTTTTTTGCGGAAATGAAAAGCTGATAGAAGATAGTGCCGGGCTAGTGATAACAGAAGAAGTACAAGCGGCTGTAAGCGATATGAGGCAAGAGGGAAAAGCTGTTATTATAGTGTCGACAAAACAAGCAATTTTAGGTGTTGTGGGGCTGTCTGATGAGATAAAAGAAACATCGCAAAAAGCGGTGGGATTGTTAAGCACAGCAGGCATAGAAAACACAGTACTCCTAACAGGCGACAATGAAAAGAGTGCGAAATATATTGCACATAAAGTAGGTATAACGCAGGTGTATGCCTCTTTGCTTCCACAAGATAAAGTGGATATGATAAAAAAGCTGGAAAAAGAAAATACAGGCGGCGTATGTATGGTGGGCGATGGTGTGAATGACGCACCCGCACTGAAAACAGCATCTGTAGGCGTGGCAATGGGTAGCATGGGTAGCGACATAGCTATTGATGCCGCAGATATAGCTATTATGGGCGATGATATTTCCAAAGTATCGTACCTAAAAAAGCTGTCAAATGCCACTATTTTTTCTATAAAGTTCAATATCACATTATCCATGATGATAAACTTTGCGGCTATTATTTTGTCTGTGATGGGGCTTTTAAACCCTGCCAGTGGGGCATTGGTTCATAATGCAGGCTCAGTGCTGGTGGTGCTAAACGCAGCAAGACTTTATGACAAAAAAATAATGTGACATCACACAAAAAATAATAAGCATAATTGTGCCATATTTCGATTGAAAAACCAAAATAATCGCAGTATAATAATGTACCGAATATACTAGTCTGAAATGAGGTATTTATTATGAAAATTGCTTTTTTTGATACGAAATCTTACGATAAAACATATTTTGAACAATACGCAGGGAAGTATGAGCAAACCATAAAGTTTTTAGAACCAAAACTGACGCCTGAAACAGCAGAATTGGCACGTGGATACGATGCTGTGTGTGCGTTTGTAAACACCAGTATCACCGCCGAGGTGCTTTCGGCGCTGAAAAACTGTGGAATAAAGCTTTTGCTGATGCGGTGTGCAGGCTATAATAATGTCAATCTTACAGCGGCAAAAGAAAACGGAATCACTGTGCTTCGTGTGCCAAACTATTCTCCCGAGGCTGTGGCCGAGCATGCAATGGCGCTTGCCATGGCGGCAAACAGACGGGTGCATAAAGCGTATAACAGGGTTCGTGAAAATGATTTCAGCCTGCAGGGCCTTATGGGTCTGAACTTTCATGGTAAGACTGCCGGAATTATCGGCACAGGAAAAATCGGCATAGCAATGGCAAAAATTTGTAAGGGTTTCGGCATGAAAGTGGTGGCGTATGACCTTTATCCAAACAAAAACATTGATATAGAATATCTTTCTTTGGACGAGCTTTTGTCGGTGTCTGATTTGATTTCGTTACATTGTCCGTTGTTTGAAAACACACACTATATCATAAACTCAAAAACTATTGCCAAGATGAAAGATGGTGTTGTGCTGGTAAACACTTCACGTGGTGGCCTGGTACATACCGAGGATTTGATAGACGGCATAAAATCGCAAAAATTCCACGCTGTGGCACTGGATGTTTATGAAGAGGAAAGTTCTGTTGTGTTTGAAGATCACTCGAATGACATATTAACCCACACTACTGTGGCAAGACTGTTATCCTTCCCAAATGTTGTTTTGACGTCACATCAAGGTTTTTTGACGGATGATGCTCTTTCTACCATAGCGGAAGTCACCCTGCAAAACGCAAAAGATTTTGAAGAAGGAAAAACGTCTGAAAACGAAGTCAAAGAATAAAAAACAATTTGTCAGTGTTTAAACTTTTTCTACATACGTAAAAACGGCTAGCCTTTTGGCAAGCCGTTTTTATACTTTTAGGTTACATGTCGTCGTCGGGTGCCTGGCCGATATGGGCTTGCCATGCACATTCAGTGATTTTCAAATTTGTAAATGTGGCTGTGAAAGAAGAGTTTTCGGGACTGCAGGCGTAAACACCAAATGAAATTTCGTCTTTAGCAGAAAACAAGTGGCATACCCGCATCACATGATACTTTATACCATCGAAAGAATATTCAAGGCGAAAATCGTCGTTTCTACGGCTTAAACGATACCACATAGATTTAATATCTACAGGTATTTCTTCGGTGGCCCAGTCAGAATATCCGTGATTAGTTACCACGCTACCAAGATTTTGAAAACCTTCGTTTTCGTACTCTACGCTTGCTTTTATCCAGTGTTCGCTGTCTAGATAAACCACAACACCGCATTGATCGAAACGATGGCTACTACTTTCAAAATCAGTTTTTACTATGAATGAAAAAAACTTCTCGGTGGTATTTGTTTGAAAAACAGGCGCGTTGTCGTTTCTAAAATTGTAGTATGTTCTTTGCCATAAATCGGTGTTAGGATGAGTGGTGATGGTGATTGTATCCTTAGACACAGTATAATCTTTGGGCTCTCTTGTCCATTTGAAATCTTCAGGTTTAAGATGCATGATATCCTCCGCTTGATGAATGATGGTACATTAATAATACAAAATGCACCTTGAAACTTCAAGCAGAGAACTAAAAAAGTTTGTGATATTTATCGGCGCTTATTGTGTTTCGCCACACGTTTTTTTGAAAGCTCGGATAAGTGTTGTATGGCTGTTTGGTTTTCTTGGGTATAAGCAAGGTTAGAATTCACATCAAAATAAGGCCAAATTATCTCCTTAAACATGTTATGAACAGCAGGATCCCACTTTGAAAGCTCGTGTGCCGGGAAATCTTCTTGCAAACAAACATGATACGATACCTTTTTTTTATCAAGCTGTTTTTCTTGCAAGTCGGTGAGGTAAACGGTGTGGAACAAAATCGAGTTGTTCAAGCTTTTATGACCCAGCTTGCAAATAGGCCCAAGATGTAGACTATCCGCTTTGAATAACCAATACTCATGCCCGGAGCTTTCGCTGCAATTGGGTATATCACACGCTATGCCCGCTATTATATATCCACTATCATTTTCGGCTTCCAGACAAGAAATGGTATATAAAAACACTTTGTTTGGGAAAACATAAATATCGGCGATTTCAAAAGTGTCTTTTTTTATACGTGCTATGGAGTTGTTGCAGGAAATTTTGCCTTTTTCAAACATATCACAAAGTGGAGTGTGCCTGTTTTCGACACCTTTATAGGCATCGTAAATACGTTTTGGCATCAGCTCTTTGTGGAAACCTTTAAACATTACAAACAAATCTTGATCTTGGAATTCTCGTGATTGCCTACCCATATAGGTATACATGTATGGACCCCAAGAATAGCGAGTGTCCCTGATATGGTCAGAAGAGATTATGGTAGATATTTTGGTGTTTATACGATGCTTACCGATGCTGGATACATCCAGTGTTGGGAGTGTTCCATATCCCACAAGATGCTTTGAAAACCGGTTTCCGCTGAGGTCTTTATCGTAACTGCGTATTATTTCGGCTGTGTTTGTGGCAGGAGTGTGAAGCATGTATACTGTGATAATATCCTGTGGGTTTTCGTATTCGGCAATCAAGTGAATGCACGCTTGGTCTATCTCGGTTTTTGTTGCTATCACTTTATCGGTGTTTTCTTTTAGATGCCGCCTATCGACAATATATACCACTGTTTTTTGAAGTGGTAGCGGTGCGTTTTTCCATTGCGCAATCATTTCCGTGCCCGTGGCAAAGGCGGTATCTGCTAAAATGATATAGTCTCTTGTGAAAATCAGCTCGTGTAGGCTTTGCATTATGCGTATATCTTTTCCGCTTTCGTCCACCACGCGCCATGACGATATAGTGTCATCACCACACCACTTCATTAGTTTGCATGGATGGGCACCGTCTGATTGTTTGAACTGATAGTTGACCAAAAACAGTTCGTTTGTGTTGGTGTCGGTGTAAATGGCGTGGGAATTGCTATATCCGGGAAAAAGCGGACCCATCACTTCTCCGGTTTGTCCGTTAATCATGGGAATCCACTCTGTGCGTTTTCCCAGCGGAGTTTGAGCTCGCAGAGAACGTCGGTCGATAATCCACGGTCTGTCCACATCACCTGTGACAGCTATTCTACCATCGGGAAGAACATATAAACCCTCGGCATATGAAAACATACCAAGACCGGGAGACATCATCATCACACCGTAGTGGTCAAACTTATGCTTTGTGTTTTCTAAAGCTGACTTTGCGATGGAAGACGGATGCCACATAAGGCGGTTTTTTAGGTTGCAAGCACCATTCGAAAAACTTATCTTTACAAGGTTTGTGTCACCCACCATGTAAGCTCCGGGTGTGCCAAGACACTGGCAAATATATAAGTTTCCGCTTAAATTTTGCGGTAATTCGCCGTAAAGTAAATTGAGGCTGACATCACTATCAGATGTTTCTACATTACAAACTGTATAGCTGTTTGGCACAACTTTACATCCGGTGTTTCTTTTGATGTGTGCAGACGTGATATTTTTAAACACAAGATAAGAATGACGCTGGAAATTTAGCAAATGGCGAACATTTGGATATATAGTTTTATATTTGTGTTTTTCAGATACAGGCATAAGTGTTCTCCTTTGCTGTGTTGTCGAATGAAAATATCGCAATATACTATTAAAGTAACATATTGTGACGACAAGCAAAGTCGAAAAAAACCGAAATATAAATAATTGAACTATTAAATTAAAATATCTTTATAGCGACTAAAAAGCCAATCTTCTATAACGCTATATTCTTTCACACGGTTGAAATTATCAATAATAGCAGAAAGACGCTGCTCGTAGTTTGATTGCGAACATTGCGATAGAACACTTTTGGGGTCTTGCAAAAGCTGGTCTGCAGTGGTTTGTATAATTCCATCTTCGTTGAAAAAATCGCCTATTTTGCTAGCACCTATGTATATAGGCACTGTCTGCGCAGCAAAGCAATTCAAGATTTTCTCGGTGAAATAAAACGATGTTTGGTGATTTTCTATTGCTATACTATAACGGTAGTCCTTTAAAGTGTCGCAGATGTTTACAAAACCTGAACCGTCGAATGTACCGAAAGTGTCGGCAAGGCCTTCTTTTTTTAGGTTTTTTGCTATCGCTATTCTTGCATCGTGCAACGGGCTGAAAGTTTTTGCAGAAGAGACTATAGATATATTTTTGCTTTTGTGTTGATGGGCATCTTCGCTCATGATGCCACGGCCACCGGAATCTTTGTCGTACCATACACCGCCTGCCGGACAAAAACGTGCGTTTGGCAAACTGTTTAAATGGTCTTCACACGTAGTGAAAACAGCGTCAAATTGTGTGGCAAGGCTTTTGTCTTTCAATAGTATATCGTAGTCGCAACGTAAAAGACCCTCTGACTCTATAAAATATGCAAACCGTTTTTTGGCATATTCATCATTCATTTTTTCGACGTGGTTGTGGCTGTAAAAATGTGTGGAAAGGCCGTAATTAAATCTATCCCAGTTTATATACTTTGGGGTTGCCGAGAAGACAAATGAATAAGGGTAATATTCATTGAGGCTATCTTGCAGATAAAATGTATGTATTTTATCACCGTCAGCGTTATAAATTTCGGGTTGTGAGTCTAGCCTTTTTGGGAGTTTTTGTGTGGTGTGTGGTACATTTTTATGGTTTTTTTGCCTGCTTATTAAATTCACCATGCCATGGGGTAAAATATTTTTGACAATTTTTTTCATGAATACGCCTCCCTTTACCATTTTAGTTTTGTGGCCAGCACAAACCATAGCCATATCAAGTGTCCGCTATGTGAGTGTATGAAACCTGAAAGTAGTCTATATTTTAGTGCGTTGCCTCTTGCCGCGGTGATATCAGCTTTTTGCACAAAGTTGGTTTTGGCCAGCGCAGACAATGAACATATAAGATCGGATTTTGATTTAGCGCCCGAGAAAATGTCCCGTGCACGTGCAAACCAAACATCTAGGAGATATCGTGAAATAGCGACTATATCATCTTGTGTGAAAAGCTCATACTGTGCACATAAAGAAAGTAAAAGTGGTTTCATATCGCTATAAAATTTCAGTTTATCAGGCGTTAAAAAAGAAGAGCTTAAAGAATTGGTTTGTACATTTACTTTATAATACGTACTGTTTGTAAGGGATATAGTCTTAGCTTTTGCCAGATAGTTTAGCATAAATAGCGTATCTTCTCCATAAGAAAAGCGTGTATCGAACAAAAGATTGGCGTCTTTGATGATGGAGGTTTTTAAAAGCTTGTTTGTTGGGGTAGAGAATGCTGCTAGAGGATGCACGTCGCCCAAAAACGCAAGCCGCAGAAAATCTTTTGTTGAAAAAGTGCCGTTTAGCATATGTACAGGCTCTTGCGGTATACCGTTTTTCACTGCTTTTATACCACAAACAGAGAGGTCACTTTCTTCTGAAAAAGCCTCAAAAAGGCTACTGATATAGTTTGGTATCATGAAATCGTCGCTATCCACAAAAGCTATATACTCGCCTTTAGCAAGGTGTATGCCGACATTACGAGCTGAGGAAACACCACTGTTTTTTTGATGAATCACAGTGATGTTGTCGTGGTTTTTGCCATAGATATCGCAAATGGTTTTTGTGTTGTCAATACTACCATCGTTTATTAAAATAATCTCGATATCTAAGAAGTCTTGAGCTAAAAGTGCATCCATACAATTTTTGAAATAGCCTTCTGCGTTAAACACAGGCACAATAACAGAAACCACAAAAATCCCTCCACGTTGTAAATAAGAAAGGGGCTCCATTTAGGAACCCCTTAAAGTATAGTAAATACATATAAAAACATATCATATATACACATGGAAATCAAGAAAAAATTATAGATGTATCTATGAATTTTACGGCTCAACCTCAATATCGGGCCAATATTTAGCACCTTCTTTTTCAGTCCACAGATATTTTTCTTCGAAATCCGGGCCTAAATATGGGTTGTCTTTCAAATGGCGTATAACCCACAGAAAATACATGGCATATCCCGGCGCCGCCACTTGCGGATGAACCAAGTTAGGCTCGATGGTGATGGTGTCGTTGTGCTCAAGCAATTCGCCCTCGTCTCCAATTCGCACAAGACCGAATCCGTCTTTTGGTGCAAACTTGTAAAAATAAACTTCGGGCTGGTCATGACTATGAGAGGGGAATCCGGCCCAGCGTCCGGGATAATGCACATCTTCGCCAAACATGATGTTACTGTGTGGAGTGATGCGTTTGTCCATACTGGTGCGCACAATACGCCTGCCGCAGTCTTCCATGGTGCCTTCACCGCGAACTTCTTGCGTGGTGTTGTGTATGTCATACACATGTGGGTCAAATGTAGTGTCGTTTTCAGTGCTTACAATGGCAAGCTCTGCTTTTTCCGAGGTGCCACGAACGGTATAAGCTGTGTTTTTATCTACGTTTAAAGTGTAAATGTCTGCCTCAAAGCAGTTTTTGCGGCTGGCGGTATCGGTTTTACCACAATAGCTTACCTCTACACTACCACTAAGAAGTATCACCACTTTTTCCAAAGGCTCATTGAAAGAAAACTCTTGCCCACAGCTAAGCTCTAAAATGCCAAAATTCATCAGCATACTGCTGAACTTACCACCGATTTCCGTGATGGCGTTATATCCTTTTGCAAATCCACCTACAGGTTCTTTGATTTTCATGCTTTATCTCCGTTTTTATTCATATCGTCGATCCATTTAAGTGCCGCTTTGAACACAGCTTTTCTTGATGGCTCAAACAACCGCAAGCGATCAAATTCTTTTGGGTTATCTTGCATAGTTTGGCGTAAAGTATCAGAGAAAGTCATGCGTAGGTTGGTACCAACATTTATTTTAGCTATGTGATATTGCTTCATTTTTTCCTTGTCGGCTGCAAACAGACCACTTGCTCCATGCACCACCAAAGGTACATCACATGAATCTTGGATTTGCTGCAACACATCAAAATTAAGACGAGTGGCAGAAGATGTTTGACGGTGGATGTTGCCCACAGAAACTGCCAGCATATCGGTGTCTACTTCTTCGCAAAAACGTTTCACTTCGTCAGGATCGGTCAAAATAGGCGCAGCATCACTGATATCGCTGTATGGCACGTCGCCTAGCTCACATTCCACGAAAACTCCTTTAGAGTGTGCATATTCCACCACTTTTTTTGCGTTCTTGATGTTTTCTTCAAGCGGTAGTTTACAACCGTCATACATTACAGAGGTATATCCAGAGTCGATTGCCTCAAAAATAACATCAAGGTCGCTGCAGTGGTCTAAATGAGCGCTGACGGGTACACTGGCAGATTCTGCGATGGAGCGAAGTAATGCACCCCAGTGTTTTACCGGCAAAGCCTCGCAACAAGCGCGGTTTGTCATCAGCAATACCGAGCGCTGTCTTTCATCGGCTGCACGTACCACCTCGTATGCATCTTCGTAACCTAACACGTTAAAACCTACAACAATGCTACCGTCAGTTTTTGCGTCTTGGATAACTTTCAATATGCCTTCTGTCATGATGTGTGTACCTCCTCAAATGTGTTTTCGCTCATGAATTTTTTCACCTGATGCAAGTTGGGCATGTCATTACCGCAGGTGAGTCCCATAAGAGTGATGGCGGCGCAGGCGCTGCCCAGCTCCATGGCTTGAATAAGGCTGTAGTCGTTGAACAATCCATACAAAACCCCGGAAGCGTATGCATCACCCGAACCAAACGTTTTCTTGATAGGCTTATCAATAATGGAACATCTTACCGGCTTATTGTCTTTTGTGTATGCCATCGAACCTTTTGGCCCATCCTTGATGATGACAAGCTGTGCACATTTATCAAGGTATGCCTTTGCCGAAGCGGCGTTGTCTGTGTTGCCGGGCATGGTGGTAAGCTCCACAGCGTTAAACTCTTCACGATTGCCTATAATGATATCTGTGATGGATAAAATTTTGTGATAAACAAGAGATGTTTCTTCGTCGCTTGCCCAGCCAAAAGGTCTGAAATCAATGTCAACAATAAGCAATGTACCGTGCTTTTTGGCATATTCTGCCACCTTGAACATAGCTGTACGTGTGGGTTCTATTGACAGTGCTGTGCCTGAAACCACCACGGCGGCGGCGTTTGCGATATAGCTCTCGTCTATCTCATCGGCCGAAAGCAAAGTGTCGGCGGTACCGTTGCGATACATGTACGATCCACTTTGTTTTGGCGCTAAAATTTCGGTGACAGATAGGCAGTTGTCTGCGCCTGTTTTGTCAAACAAAAGATGACCTGTGTCAATGCTAAGATTTTCAAATGTTTCTTTTACATAGTCGCCCATGCCGTTTCCGGCTACTTTTCCGATAAAACCCACACGAAGCCCCAAAAGTGCCGAGCCCTGCGCAATTAATGCCGGAGAACCACCAACTGTTTTCACATAAACGCTATTATCCTTGAACGGAGCGTTGTTTGTTTGGCAGTTTAAGTCAATTCCCGCACGACCCACCGGCACGACATCCAGCGCTCTATTGGGCATGTACTCTACAAATGACATATTAACCCCCCTGTTATGAATTTGATAGCTTTCGAAAAATGTTATGTTTTGTTTCGTTTCGAAATATACATTGCGTTCATTATATCACCGTGAAAAAAATATGTCAACAACTAAAAGTGCGGATTTTTCTTTAAGCAATGCTTTTGTGAGTAAAGATTTAATATTGAAGTAATATATTGTTACGAAAAATAATGTTTCGTTTCGAAATATTATTGCTTGCTTTTTTATTAGCTATGTGGTATGTTGATATTGTGATTGAAATAGGGAAGAGAAAGGAATATCCATGTTACGTGCAGAGAGACTAAGCGCTATAAAGCAGCTTTTGATTGAGCAGAAAAGCATTGCCAGCAAAGATATTTCGGATAAATTTGGCGTGAGTGAAGTGACAGCCAGGAAAGATCTTGATAAGCTGGAGGACGAGGGTTTTTTGGTGCGCACATTCGGTGGTGCTATTTTGCAAGAGAAACAAAGTGATGATTCTTTTGATGGGTTTTCCGGCGCACAGGATAAAAAGCAGGAGCTTGAAAGGCGGCTGGTGGTGAAAGCGGCCTTGAAATGTATAAACAAGGGTGATGCCATTTATTTGGGCTCGGGCAGAACATGCTCTATTTTAGCGCAAAGCTTGCCACAAGATTATAAGCTTTCCATAGTGACGAACAACATCAGCGCTGTGCCCACACTGGTGGAAAAAGGCATGTATGTATATCTTATAGGTGGTGAAGTGGCCCGGGTGAAGGACAGCGGTCCGCTTTTTTCTTGTATATCCGATCCCATTCCGTATTTTGAAAATATTTGTATTAGTAAGGCGTTTACCAGTTGTTACGGGTTTTCTGAGGTAAGTGGTATTACGGTGGAGTCGATGATAAGCACATATATTTACAAAGCACTTGAGAAGGTTCAAAGTGAGTGGTATATGATGATAACGCAGGATAAATACACAAAAACCGGGATGCACCGTGTGGGTGATCTTGATATGATAAACCACCTGATTGCACCAAAAACACCGGATAATGTCGCAAAAGTGCTGGAAAATGGTGGGGTGAGTTTTATAGAAGTGGAGTGAAATATCCACATGAAAATGTTTTTTTAGCTTTAAAGGCTTTTTAAAGAAAATAATTAAGAAATTTGTTGTAGTTTTTTTCTTTGCAATATTGTAATATCAATTAAATGTTGTATAATAATAAGTTAGGTGTATATTACAATATAGGTATTTGAAGGAGAACTGCATGCCCTTAGATTTATCTTCACAAAATGATGTCAAGCAAAATGATATTGACACACCAAGGCATAAAAACTTGAATAAAAGCGATGTGACACAGCAGAGAGGTACTGTAACAAGACAGGGAGTTTCACTGCGTCAAAATGCCACGTTGCAAGCAAGTAGACCACTGCAAAAAGGTAAAACACTGCAGGAAAGTGCCGCACTGCAAAAAAGCATTGAACTAAAGCAAAAGCAAGCTGCACAAGAGGCTGAAGTGCAAGAAGTTACAGTGCAAGAAGCTGAAGTGCAAGAAGTTACAGTGCAAGAAGCTGAAGTGCAAGAGGCTGAAGTGCAAGAGGCTGAAGTGCAAGAAGCTGAAGTGCAAGAAGCTGAAGTGCAAGAAGCTGAAGTGCAAGAGGCTACAGTGCAAGAAGCTGAAGGAGAAAAGCAAGGTGATACTCCGAAAGAGAATGCTGATGCACAACAAAGCTTGAAAATAGAACTTAGTGAAGAGTCAAAACAAACTATAAATAAAGACAAAGCGCCAAAACGTACACGTGTGGGTGTGCGGATTTTGGTGTGTTTTTTGACGTTTATTTTTGTTTTACTTATCGGTGTGTTTGGGGTTACCACAGTTATTGCTTATGGACCAAGCCCCACAGCACGTGATCTTTTGGTTACTTCGGTTTTAGAAACCAGCGCGCTTAAGTTTATAGCGCATATGTATTTTGACCAAGGTGAAATAGACACTATATTGGAAAACAATAGCGTAAAAGAGACAGACGCCGTCACCGACACAGATTTAATTCAGTTTCCACAGCAAGAAGTAGACGAGAATGTTCAGCCGCTGGTGATTGAAACAGTAACTGGAAACACTTTCACAGGTAAAATGCTTATTGTGCAGGATCCATCCAGGGTGTTTGTGGGCACATCCGCCGATGAATTCACAGGTCAAGACGGACAAACAGTGCAGGAGATTATAAACAGGCACGGTGGTATAGGTGGTATGAATGCAGGCGGATTTGCAGACATAGGCGGCGTCGGAAACGGTGGCACACCGCTGGGCATAGTTGTCAGCCAAGGTACGCTTTTATGGGGCGACAGAGGCACTACATATGATATAATCGGTATGGATAATGAAAATAAGTTTGTGGTGGGTAGAATGACAGCCCAGGAAGCTTTGGACAGGGGTATCAGGGATGCTGTCAGCTTTGGCCCGGTACTTATTGTGAACGGCGAGATGATGGAAATCACAGGTCAAGGCGGCGGACTAAACCCACGCACGGCTATTGGCCAAAGGGCAGATGGCGCCATGCTTCTTTTGGTGTGTGATGGCCGCCAAGCAAATAGCATCGGGGCCAGTATGAGCGACGTGGCCGAGGTTATGGCGCAGTATGGCGCAGTGAATGCGGCGAATCTGGACGGTGGTTCGTCTACCATTATGTATTATGAGGACGAGCTTATAAACGTGTCGTCATCACTGTATGGGCCAAGAGATATACCCACGGCCATTGTTGTGGCACCTGAAAACACAGGAGGTGCCTAAAATGCAAAAAATAAAGAGTTTGCCTAAGTTTTGGCGGATATATATTATTATTGTGCTGGTGTTTTTGGTAGCTATCGCAGCGGGGCTTGTTTATTTGTGGAACGCAATGGACGAGTACGAAAAAAGTACGCCTGAATATGCGCTTGCGGCAGTGGACGCTGTTTTTAGTGCCGAGCAATATGATAGTTTGGCTGAAAACGCCAAGATAGAGAATAGCGTATATGAATCAAACCAATCCCGCAGTGATTTGTTGCAAGATAGGCTGGATGCAGGACAGTTGCAAACAGCAAGAATAGCAGGCGAGGGAACAGCTACCCAACATGTGTATCAGGTGAAAAATGAAGAACATGTTATTGGTAGTTTTAACCTTGTGTATAAAGATGAGGGGATGTTTGGGTATTGGCAGATAGAAAATCCTCAAATTAGCCCGCTACTTTGGGGCGAGGTAACAGTGCGCCTACCGTCAACTTATCAGCTGAACATAAACGGTGTGCCTGCCGGTGAAGAGATTATCTCGCAAGTCGATGTACCGTATGACGAGCTTATGAAATTATCTGATGATATAGTGAAACCTTCTCAAACAGAGTATGTTATTTCAAACTTATATGCACAACCCAGCCTTTCGGTGGTAAACGAGCTGGGCGATGAAGCAGAGATGTCCGTTTTGGAAGAAGCACCATGGACGGTGGCGTTTTCACAAGATGCCGAAGAACAAGCGCAGTATTATGCATTGCCACAGCTACCGCAGCCGGCAGAGGATATCGCCGCACTACAAGCAATGGCCATTGCAGACGCCGAGAACTATTCACGTTTTCTGTCAGATGACAACTCGTTTACCCAGCTTGCCGCTCGCCTTATGCCGGGCAGTGATATCTACAAAGAAATGAGCATGATGGAAACAATGTTCTACACTCCTCACACCAGCGTGAGTTTTACCGATGAAAAAACCAACAACATAGTACGATATAGCGACGATATATTTGGGATAGATGTAGACTATTTATACACAGTATTTCGTGGCCAACATCGCCCGTATCTTTTTGACACTAAGGTGACGTTTATATATGTACGATGGGATGGTGGCTGGCGAATTGGTGATATTCAAATTCGATCTTAAGGTGAAATCAAGGAGTTTTTATGCGTAAAATTGTTATATCGGTTGTGATATTTTCGATTATATGTGTCGGGTTGTTATTTCCACAAGCCTCAGTGTCTGCAAGTGATGTGACAACACAATCGGGACAAACGGAGTATGTTTCTTTGGATGTAACAAACGATGCGGGCACACAGCTGTCCTCTTTGCAAGATGGAAACACGTCATCCGGGGTTGAGTTTACAGAAGGTGAAACATTTACAATATTGCCACATTCTTCAGCAGAGGCTGTTTATATCACTTGGGATAGATATCCACAAAGCGGATACAGCATAAGCCAAAATGATACGCAGATAGAGCAAAATAGCGGGTTTTTCCAGGATTATGCGCTGATACCTGCAGAGGGTGGCGTGCCTGTTACTATTCAGATGAACAGCGCAGGAAAAGCCACGGAAATACGCATGATAAGCAGTGCAGACGAAGTGCCTAAAGATGTGCACGTATGGCAAAATCCTGCCGAGCGTGCTGATATATTGATATTGACCACACACGCCGACGACGAACATTTGTTTTTTGGCGGGGTGATGCCCACTTATGTTGACAGAGGCGATATCACCATTCAAGTGGCATACATGGTTAATCATTCCACCGAACCATATCGTCAGCAGGAGCTTTTGAACGGTCTGTGGGAGGCAGGGGTACGTCATTATCCTATTATTCCGCAGTTTCCCGATGTATACAGTGATTCACTGGAACATGCAAAAACTATATACAGTGAGTCGGAAATCATCAATTATGTGGTAGGCCTTTTGGAGCAGTTTGAACCCAAAGTGGTGGTGGGTCATGACCTAAACGGTGAGTATGGACATGGAGCACATATGCTGTATGCCGAATCTTTACTGAAAGCGGTGGAAATATCGCAAGCTCAGCCACAGAAAGTATATTTGCATCTGTATGCCGAAAACGAGATTGTGATGGAAGTGGATACGCCGTTGGAAGATTTTGATGGTCGCACAGCGTTCGAGGTGGCAGAAGATGCATTTGCACATCATAATTCACAGCAAACATACTTTTCGGTAGAAAAAGATGGACCGTATGATTTGCGAAAGTTTGGCTTGGCGTTTAGTCTTACCCAGCCGGATA
>CAYJIG010000027.1:2494-23973 GCA_964370165.1 uncultured Oscillospiraceae bacterium | reverse complement strand
ATGTATGAAGATACTCTATAGGATCTTCAATAGTGATGATATGATCTCTTCTTGATTCATTGATATAGTCTACCATAGCCGCCAAAGTGGTGGTTTTACCACTACCTGTAGGCCCTGTCACCAGCACCAAGCCACGCGGCTGGTCTGCGATATTTTTAAATATCTGCGGCAGGTTAAGCTCATCAAAGTTTGGCAAGGTATCGTTAAGCATACGTAGCACAGCGCCCCGAACGCCTTTTTGTGTAAACACGTTTACACGCTGGCGAGTACCGTTTGGCATGACATAACAAAAGTCATAATCAGTGGTATCGGGTGTATACTCCATTTTGGTGGTGCTCACCAGCTGCTTTGCAAGATCGTCTATATCTTGCGGTGTCAGTCTTGGCATGTCAAAGCGTTGCACTTTGCCGTCAATTCTCACAGCGGGTGGCTCGCCTACGATCAAATGAAGGTCACTGCCCCTGGCTTGCCTGGTTCTGGTAATCAGCTCATTAATGTCCATCGGAGAAGCCTCCTTTGTATTGGGAACTATACCTTAGTCAATATTTTCGCTCAAAATCATTGCTTCTTTAATCGATATAACGCCATTTTCTACGAGGTCTACCGCTTCGTCGATAAAGAACTTTTGGTTTCTTGTTTCGCGCAGATAGTTTGTTATATCGGCGGTGTTCCTTTGTGTTACTATCATGTTTCTGATGGTTTGGTCTGTGGCGATAATCTCACAAACAGCACGACGACCAAGATGGCCAAGACCGTCACACCTTGCACAGCCGGGGCTGCGATATAGCTTGTCGGCTTTTGAGCCGTATCTTGACAAGAACGCTCTTTCCACTTCGTTAGGGGCATATTCTTGCTTACAATGCGGGCACAAGTTTCTCACAAGACGTTGAGATGCAGTGGCAACAATGGAAGATGCCGCAACATATGGCTCAACACCCATGTCAACGATACGCATAAATGCCGAAGCTGCGCTGTTTGTATGCATAGACGCCAAAACAAGGTGACCTGTGATAGCGGCACGAGCGGCGATATCGGCAGTTTCTGTATCACGAATCTCGCCTATCATTATCTTATCCGGGTCCTGACGCAAAATCGCACGAAGACCGCTGGCAAATGTAAGGCCTGCACGATTGTTAACCTGTGTTTGGTTTACACCCTCAACATATTTTTCCACGGGGTCTTCAACAGTCAAAACGTTTGTGCTAACATGTGACAGCTCGGCCAAAAGAGAATACAGTGTTGTGGTTTTACCACTACCTGTAGGTCCTGTCATAAGAACCAGACCGTTAGGCAAGGATATCGCCTTACGCAAAACTTTTGCGTCTCTGTCTGTAAAGCCAAGCTCTTCAAGGCGCTGAACGCCAAGGCTGCTGTCTGCAAGCAAACGAATAACAATCTTCTCGCCGAATACGGTGGGCATACTGGCCACACGAGCGGATATCTCATGCCCGCCAATTTCCATCGAGAAACGTCCGTCAAGCGGGATACGTTTTTCTGCGATGTCCATCTCAGCCATGATTTTCACACGGGTAACGATGCCGGGTAATGTGCGGATATTCATGCGCACTATCTCTGAGAGAATACCGTCCACACGGAAACGGATTCTAACATCCTCGGCAGTCGGCTCGATATGAATATCACTTGTGTTACTGTTGTGCGCTTGTATTATCATGTTGTTTACAAACTGAACGACAGGCGCATTGCCAAGACGATTTTCCATCGCCTCCAGCTCATTCATTTCAAGCAGTTCTGCCTCGTCCACAACAGAACTTGTCGAGTTCAGCGTCTCAGCGGAAGAACCAATACGGTTGCGCTCATAGTGCCTGATAATACTTCCTGCTATATCACTTTTTGTTGCAAGACAAGGTGTGATTATCTTACCTGTTGCTGTACCCACCATGCCAAGCATGTCATAGTCAAGTGGGTCAGATGTGGCAAGTATCAGCTCGTTTCCGTTAACGCGATAAGGTATTACATTATATTCCTTGGCGACATCCATCGGAAGTACAGAAAATGTACTTTGTGGGATAATAGTGTCGGCAAGAGAAACATAATCGATATGCAGTGCATTTTTCAGCACACGCAAAACGGCGTCTTCCGAAACAACTCCGTTATCAACCAAGATATCGCCAAGCTTTTTACCGCCTGAACTTTTTTGATAGGCCAATGCACTTTGAAGTTGATTTTCTGTAATCAAACCACCCTCAACCAGCATATCTCCCAAACGTTTTTTTACTGCCATGTTGATTGCCTAATCCTTTCTATACTTCATATGTCAGCAATATGCCGATTAGAAAATTTCTACATCTTCAGGGTTTTCGACCTCTACCATCTCTCCATCTACCATCTCTGTAGACGCCGTTACTTCAGCCACTCTGTAAGAATATTGTATAAACTGTAGTGAAAGCGTCACTTCTTCAGTATTATCAATAAAGTTAGACAAAGTCAACGCCGGAAGAAGTATATAAATATCTTCTGCCGCAAGAGCGTCTGTGAAGTCCAAAATAGTTTGGATGTCTCCGGTCACGTTCATGGACGTAGTTTGGTTTATAACCTCGTAATAACTTGGAATAGTGCTTATCTCTTCTTGCGCCATTTGGCCTACTACCAACGGATCTTGAGCTATAGTAGCCAGCGCAGCTTCCGAAACCGTAGTATCAACCGGGCTCATAGTGCCGATGGTTAAAGAGTTTACCTCTAAGCCAAAACCTTGCGCAGTATCTACAAAAAAGTTGTGGATGCTGTAGTTTTCGTCACGATACTCCTGCAAGCCAACGTCAATAACTCTGCCGTCCATTTCGGCAATAGCACCCTCAAGCTCTGCACCCTGGGCAATATTTTGCTCCAATGTAAGCAACTCACCTTGCAAAGCCTCGGCGCTTTCCAGGTTTTCGCCATAGCTTTCTATTGTAGGTATAGTGACAAGATAGTTCAGAAGAAACAAAATCAAAATCGCTACTGTAACTGTCAGGACAGCCTGTGTTTGTTTGTTCATTATTATGTATGTTCCTTTCCGGATATATTTGTGATTATTATTTGTGAACTATGATATCTTTCACATACTTGTTACATTTGGCCTGTTACGGTAAATGTAACTTCTTGGTCGGATTCACTATATCCGTAATAGCTAACACTGCTAAACAAGTCCATGTCTGTCAGTAGCTTCACATAGTCAGATGCTTGCTGTTCTGTTTGGCCGGTACACACAAGATTGTATATGTTGTTTGAGTAAGCTACAGAAACAACAGTCACACTATCCGGAGACGCCGCGACACTTCTGTTTAAAATATCTCTGCTAAACTCGCCCATGCTCTCTATGTCAGCTTCCAGCTCTGTAAGGGCCGCTTCGCCTTTCAGCTTGGACACATAGTCTATCCTAAGTGTGCCGTATTGCTCGATTAGCTCAATCGTCTCGGGTGAGTTAAGCTCGTCTTCCAAGGCAGTCACTGCACCTGCTGCTTGCATGTTGATGAAAACCAGCGCCGAGACTGCGGCTATGTTCAGCACCAGCACTATGGATGCCACCAATAGCGGAACATTCACTTTTTTAGATGCAGATTTCTCGGTAAGTTTTTTATTGTTTATAGCATTAAAGAAGTTAACGCTTTGTCTGCCTGTCGACAGATATCCGCCCAGTGTGTATACCGGGGAAGATATCGACAACCCGTCGCTGGAATAAGAAAGTAGCGACGAAGGAAGACCCACAGAGTTATTTACCAGCGACACCAGTTCTTCACGAGCGCTGTTTCCGTAAACCAACACTTTTTCAATTGGCTGTCCGGGGAATTTTATGTTTTGGTATGAGTTAAGCTTTTCAATGTTTTGAACGAACACAGTTTCCGGAGTATTTGCAGAGCCGATATTTGCAAGAACATCAAGAGAGGTTCCTGCGGCAGACTCGATAACCACGTCCCTTGTTATCATGTTGTCTGGCGGGTTCAACAAATGTAGCGTGATGTTCTTGCTTCCAAGCTTTGCCAGCGCAACTGTTTCGTTTGCAAAATAATGCCCGATAAAACACTCGGCCGCAAACTGAGACGGAACAAGCGCAACAGGTGTTTTTCCCATGTTTTTAAGCATCGCTAAGCTGCCGTCTACAACAGCTTTCGGCATGGCATATGTGGCATATGTCAGCTTGCCGTCATTGGCTCCTTTGTTGCTGGTGGCAAAATAATCCACATAATAATCATCAGGTGAAATATTTGCAAAAACCTGCGATTCAACAGCCATTCTTTGCTGAGCTTGATTGCGCTCTTTATGCAAATTCAGCACCGAATAAATGGTCGGCAAATAAGAGAATGACATAACCACTCTCTTTTCTGAAATTTGCGCAAGCACAGGTTGCAAAAACTCTTCAAGCACCGCAAAATCCACATCGCCGGTAGCATTCAATGCTCCGGTCGGTGCATTAAATGAAAACTCAGATTTCACCGCCACTTTATCTCTTGTGCCGGCGGCAACTATAATATCAATGTAATCCCCGGAAAAATCTATACAAATCAAAACTTGCCCCTACCTTATCTTTATTATTTATCCTGCAGCAATTGTATCATAACCGTTGTATATTGGTACAAGTACTGATATGAGTATCAGTGCCACAATGATAGCTAAGAAAATCAACAATACCGGACCTAAAATCGCAAGCAACGCCTCTATCGCGGTGTCGGATTCACCTTCATAATACTCTGCCGTTGTGTTCAGCATTCCGTCAAGGTCACCCGTCTCTTCACCTATTGCAATCATGTTTGGCAGCATTCTGTCAAACACGTTCAGCTCTTCAATAGCTTCCGAAAGAGCTGTACCGGAGCCCACTGCGTCCGAGGCGCCTTCCAGCTTTTCTTCAACATACAAGTTACCTATAACGTTGCTGGAAAGCCTCAATGTTTCAAGCAGTGGTAAGCCCGACGCGTAAAGCATGGCCAAAGTGGAGCTGAAACGGCCGGAATAAATCATGTTCACCAGCTTGCCAATCATGGGCACCTTCAGCTTTATTTCATCCACCACACGCCTAACTCCACGAATCCTAAACAGCGCCGAAACCAATACATATCCTATAACAAGCCCGAATATGATAACCGGCCAGAAGTTTGTCACAAAATCAGAAAAGCCTATCATGAAGCTTGTCAATGGAGGTATTTCCATTCCATCAAACATTACAAACAAATCAGGCAACACAAAGCCAAAAAGCGCGATGATAACACACACAGACACAAAACCCAAAAGTTTCGGATACGCCGAGGCGCTGTTCACCTTACGTGTCATTTTCAGCTGCTTGTCATAATAAGTAGACATACGAAGGAATATACCCTCTATGTTACCACTTTCCTCGCCGCTCTCTACCATGTAGCACAGTAGCGTCGGGAACGCTTGACCTTGCGCAGTCATCGCCTGCGACAAAGATGTACCTCCGCGCACAGCTTCATAAATATTCCGATAAATTTCAGAATATTTTTTGTTTGTAGAGGCGTCAATCATGATATCCAAGCTGTTTGTGATACTCATGCCTGCGCCAATCATTGTGCCCATTTTTTTACAAAACAAAATAAGTTCTTTATTTTTAAGTTTCGCAATGGTTTTTACATTTTCCTGACCCTGGCTTTCTGACACTGTGTAATCAATGCATGTCAAGCCACGGTCATCAATAATTCGAAAGAATTCGCTGAGATTGGCGGCTTCTATAACACCTTTTACAACTTCACCATCAGCATTTCGGGCCACATAAGAATAGTACTGCACCCCAACCTCCTCTTTGCTATATGCAATTTAAGAATTATACTTTTATACATTTTCGCCAAAAAAACACCATATAGTGATCGCAGCTAAGCTATCACACTATATCGTACAAGCCACGGACGTGTTTATACACATACATATTGTACCACTATTGTGCTTTGTTTTCAACTTTTACTTCTGTTTTTCTTTCGCTTTTGTTATTTTTGTCATTTTCATTGATTTTTCCCTTGATTTATGTACATTTTATTAACATTGTTGCAGAATTGCCACACTTCTAGTCACATTTTTCACTTGACAAATGCATAATCTGACCATTAGCTAAAGTTTTTATATAAAATATTTTATATATTATCGACAATTCGCCGTTTATTACACACATTAAAAAGTATTCTCATTTGAAAAATCCAACATTTTAAAGTAAAGCAACTTGAAATATCTTATAAATATGATAAAATATATACATTAACTGTATTAAAATCCATTTTCCGCTCGCACACACACCTATAATAGATAGGAAATTTTATTATGAGCCAAGATAACAGCACATCTAATGCAGGCATTTCCCATTCTAACAACAAAGGCGCTACATTCACTATCGAGCAGCTTTTTTCCCTACTCGATAATGTTCCTGTTTGCATCAATGTACTGAACGAAAAAGCCGAGAGTTTATATTGTAATGCATACACTGTTGATTTATACGGCGTAGACTCAAAACAAAGTTTTATTGATAACTTTTACAAGCTTGTGCCAAAATGTCAGCCGGACGGAAGAGATTCGTTGATGGCTTTTTCCGAGCATGTTTTGACAGCGCTTGAAAAAGGTGAAAACCAGTTTAATTGGCTGGATATCGACGCCGAGGGCGAGGAGCTTCCGCTTTATATCACCATTTATCGCATGAACACCAAAGATGAAAACGGCGACGAGCTGCTTGTCAGCACCATGCATGATTTGCGTTCTCAGCTTGCCGGGTATGAAGAAAACACTATATCAGACGATTATTATAACAAGCAAATAACATACAGAGCTCTTTTCAACACTGTTGCCGAGCTTACCGAGGAATGGTTTTGGATATACGATGTCAACATGTCCACCATCCAGTTTTTTGGCAAGGGAAGAGAGATACTGGGCCTTTCTGCCGAAAAGCAACCATTTCCATCCTACGTTGTGGACGGTGGCATGGTTCATCCCGACGACCTTAACACATTTTTATATTTCAACAGGAACTTAAAAAAAGGTGTGGTAGAGCCTATAGAAGTTCGCTTTTTTTCTCAAAAAGGCATTTCAAAATATTATAAAATCATATACAAAACAGTGTATAATAGCAATGGAAGCCCCCTGTTTTCCGTTGGTAAAACATTTGATATCGACAAGCAAAAGAAGCTTGAGGTACTTTCAAAAACCGATTTGCTCACCAATTGTTTAAACAAGGTAACTACCGAAAATGTAGTTAAAGATATCATCGATACTTTACCGGACTCTTCACATGCCCTATTTCTTATCGATGTGGATGACTTCAAGTCGGTAAACGATGAGTTGGGCCATTATTTTGGCGACATCACCCTTAGCGACATTGCCAAAAATTTGCAAACAAATTTCCGTGGCGGGGATATTATTGGCCGCATTGGTGGCGACGAATTTTTGGTGTTTGTGAAAAACTTGTCTGATCCCGACGTGATAAAAAGCAAAGCAGCCGCCATTGCAAACGCTTTCAAAACCACTTATTCCGGCGAAAATAACGACTATAAAATCTCAGGAAGTATCGGTGTTGCGCTGTATCCAAACCACGCCACCACCTACGAAGAGCTTTACAAATGTGCCGACAAGGCTCTTTACGGCTCTAAAATGGCCGGTAAAGACCGCTACACCATTTATACAAACGAGTTGTCCGACTCCAACACAAAATTGCTCACTGTTGTGGATAACGCAAACAAGCTGGCACATTCATACTTTGATTTAGATGTAGTGTCTTCTACGTTTGATTTGATGTACGAAGCCGAAAACACCGACAAATCCATGAACACTGTTCTTTCAATGATGGGTCGCCACATGAACGCCGACAGGTGCTATATTGCACAAATGTTCGACGGCCAAGGCTTCGATCTTACATATGAATGGACATCCAGCACTACCACATCCAGAAAAAATGATTTTCAAAATATTTCCTTAGAAGATCTTAAAATTGCTTTCGCCGAGCTTGAAAAAACCGGCATTATGTGTAGCAATTGCGGCATAGATTCAAACGTAGACGCGGTGCACGAGCTTGCAGACAACACTCCTGCATCCTCATTTTTGCTTGTGCAAACAAAAGGCAAACGAAACACCAGGCTTGTTTTAGGGGTTGAAGACTCTAAAGTCCACCGTGTGTGGAGCGAAAAAGAAATAAACACCCTTCAGTATGCCACCAAAATGATTTCCATCTTTTTATCTTCTTCAAACTTCGAGAAAAAGTAATCAAATCTATATAATCAAAAGTGCTGATTTCACCCGTTATACATGGTGATTTCAGCACTTTTAATATTTACCTGCTATATTTAGATTTCAAACTTCGCATCTTCACACATGTTCACTTATGCGATGTAGCCTCCATGCTCTTGTATAGTCAATTTCGATGTTACTTCCGCAATAGTAACACACTTTATCTTTTGTGTTTTTCACCGGCGCCGCACAGTTTGGACAGTTAAGGGTAGCGGTGGCACCAAACTCAAAGTTTGCATCATCCAGGGTATATATCCACTCTGTATGCACCCTTGCCTGAATTTTTTGGCTGTTTCTATTTTCGGTTTTCATATACTCCAGCGCCGCTTGGATAGAAATACTTGCCGTGTCATTGCCTTTTTTGTAGTTGCTAATAGCATGCCGATGAACATACACTTTTGATATATGTATATCGTTTTTTCGGTACTCTTTTGATATTTTTTCTATTGTGTCATTCACATGTTTGTTGTTTTCAAAGTGTGTAGCATCGCCTGTTTCTATCGCGTTGTAATATGCGTATATCTCGTCTAGGTTTTGGCTTTTCAGCTCTTCAATCGACATGGATTTAAAATCGGACTCTATACGTTTTCTGACAAGGCTTTCTATCCCACTGATGGACTTAGGCGTTTCACTTTCCTGAACTTTTGTCAGTTCCATCACATCTTCTAAAGACGCATTACCAAAAACCGACCTAAACCCACTTCTGGCTTTTGTGTAAACGTAAAATATCAAGCCGCCGCCTACAATTGTCAGCCCACCAAAAACCACCAATACAACCATCAAAAAATTCATCTATCGGCCTCACTCAAATATGCAAATTATCCACTAGCATAATTCACAGTTTATTTTAATGCCACGCCTTGTGGCCCATCATGTAACATTCATGCCATACTATATAATAATACCACACTAAAACAAATCTACACAATATATTTTCGGCCATATAAATTTTATTTGACAAATCGATTTCTTTTATTATGATTATATTAGCGCCATCACACTGGTATCACATTCACCAGTATTATAAAAAGCAGGAGAAACGTAAATGCTTCAAGACATATTTCCACATAGATATGATATTACTTTCGGCCAACACACACCAAAAGATGATGACTATATCGTTTTAACGCACGATGATGACTTTTTACTTTGTGAAAGTCCTGTTTGCCTTCCCACATTTTCTCAGCTCAATGGCGAGATATCCGCCTGTGAAAACACCCCTGTTTTCCTTTTTTCCATCGACACTCATTCTGTTTTTTGGCTGGAGGTGGATAATCTCAACATTAAAAGTGGGCTTTGCAGCTGCACACGTGGTATTTTCCGCCAAGCAGACATAGATAACCTTACCGCCTTCATCGGCTCGTGCGCCATGCATCTTATCACTTGGTACAAGCGCAACATATACTGTAGCCGATGTGCCGCACACATGCATCCACACGAAAAAGAGCGCTCCCTTGTTTGCGAGGGTTGTGGCGAGATGGTGTACCCCAAAATATCTCCGGCGATTATTTTAGCCATCACAAATGGTGATAATATTTTGCTCACACGATATCTTCATCAGCCAGTGGGTAGCTACGCGCTTGTTGCAGGCTTCATCGAAGTGGGCGAGTCTCCCGAAGATGCCGCCGCAAGAGAAGCCATGGAAGAGGTAGGTGTTCGCATTAAAAACTTGCGATACTACAAAAGCCAGCCATGGCCCTTCACCGATTCTATGCTGATAGGCTATTTTGCCGACGTGGATGGTGACGACAGCATCACGCTGGATGAAACCGAACTGTCTTTTGGCGAGTGGATACATCGCGACGATATTCCACCCGGAAATTCCACCATGAGCCTGACTCGTACCATGATAGACGCTTTCCGTGACGGTGAATTTCCTAAAACAAGCGGTTATTAGCACCTATAGTTATTTTTGTCATAATGAATTACTTTTTCAACTTTTCAATAGCTTCATATGTTCAAAATGTTTAAAAATACATAAAATATGTAATTTTTATATATAATTTTATCACTTTTTGAATTAATTATATGGGTTTAGTGGTAGTAATATGTACAAACTTCTTCTGTAATTTGAACAAAAAATGAACTTGTCATTGATTATTTATATCACCCATGCTATAATAACTAAACGGTAATTCGTGTTTTCTATTGGTTGTTTGTTTTCCTTGTTAGGGGGTGTCATTTTGATTACAGGAATCGGTGTTTCAAATGGTATCGTTGTTGCCCCTGCCGTCATCTGGCATACAAATATTTCTTATGATTATATCCCCAGAAAATCCACCAAACCATCTTTTGAAGTAGACCGGTTTGAAGCCGCCCGTCGTACATTGTGGTACAAAATCAATGACATTCGCAGTTGCACTTCTCGCATCATGCAGTCTGACGAGGCGGCAATATTTGAAGTTTATAAAATGATTTTAGACGATGAAGATGGCCTACTTGAGCCGCTACGAAATTTAATATGGCACAAACGACTTTCGGCCGAGTATGCTGTAATCACCCAGTTTAATTTATTGTTGTCTGATTTTTTAAGTATCGAAGATGATTATATTCGTCAGCGTTCAGACGACATGGCCGGTTTGCGTGACCAGCTTTTGCGTGAACTGCTTGACCGGCCACTGCCTTCTTTGTCTGCGCGGGATAATCCCGTGGTTCTTGTGTCCACCTCATGTTCTCCGGTAGATATCACATGTTTAGACTGGTCGTTCTTATCGGGCATAATCTGCGAATGCGGTGATTATTCCAGCCATATGTCTATCATTGCACGTGCGCTATCCATCCCGTGTATAGTAGGTGTAAGCGATATATCGGGCATTGTGCAAGACAACGATGTCGTCTTGTTGGACGGCGAAAAAGGCGAAGTGTGGATAAATCCCAGCCCGGATATTATCCACATGCTGCAACACAGAGGAAATCATAAAGATAAAAAAGACAATAAGCGTGGTCGCATCTCGGTCGGCCTACCTTTCGCACAAATGGGTTCAGGATAATTATTAAGAAATGCTCAAGATGAAAAACGACTCCCTATTTTCAGGGAGTCGCTTTTATTTTGTCATATTTACATATCTGTGTTTATTATTTACTTTCGGCGTACAGCTTTACTATGTGTAAGATACCTTGCACCGCAAGATCCATGTCTTCTGCGGCTATACATTCGTTTCCACCGTGGAAATACATGCCGCCTGTGCCTAGGTTTGGGCACGGCAGACCCATGAAGGATAGCCTGGAGCCGTCTGTGCCACCACGTACCGGGATGACGTCTGCTTTCACGCCGATATATTCTGCTGCTTTCTTTGCGTTTTCCACCAAGTGGAAATGCTTTTCAATAACCTCGCCCATGTTTGCATAGTTGTCTGTCAGGCTTAGCTCCACCTTGCCACGTGGCCATTCTTTTTGCAGTATCTCTGCCGCCTCGCGCATTTTCATTTTCCGCGCTTCAAACTTTTCCCTGTCGTGATCACGGATAATATATTTCGATGTTGCGCTTGCGGTTGTTCCGCTGATGTCCATCAGATGATAAAAGCCTTCCCTGCCGTCGGTGTGCTCAGGCCTATCATTTTTAGGCAGCATTTCGTCGTAAATACACACCAAACGCAATGCATTCACCATGATGTCCTTTGCCGTGCCCGGATGCACCCCTACGCCGGTGATGGACAGCTTTGCCTCTGCCGCATTAAACGTCTCATATGCTATCTCGCCCACAGGCCCGCCGTCCATGGTGTAAGCATAATCTGCGCCAAACCCCTTCACGTCAAAATGATCGGCGCCACGCCCAACTTCTTCGTCCGGCGTAAATCCTATACAAATTTTCCCGTGTGGCATATCGCTATTTAAAAGCTCCTCGCACGCCACCATTATCTCGGCAATACCCGCCTTATCGTCGGCACCAAGCAAGGTGTCTCCGCTGGCGGTAACCAGTGTTTTACCTTTTGCGTTTGCAATCTCCGGCAGCATATCCACTTTCAGCACGCGTCCGCTGGGCAGATGCACATCTTTGCCGTCATAGTCTTTGTGCAAAATAGGTTTCACATTTTCACCGCTGGCATCGGGTGCGGTGTCCATGTGCGCAATAAGCCCCAGCGCCGGCGTGTTTTCATACCCGTCTGTGGCCGGGATGCTACCGTAGACATACCCTTCTTTTGACAAACGTGCGTCCGAAATACCCATTTCTTGCATCTCTTTCACCAGCAGTTCTGCCAACACCAGCTGCCTTGCGGTGGACGGCTGTGTGTCGCTACTGCTGTCTGACGTGGTATGGATTGCCACATATTTTAAAAATCTATCAATTGCTTTCATTATTTTCACCTCATATATGTTATTTCACTTCATAAATACGTACATTTTCGCTATCAAACACCAACGGTAAATTGTTCACCAGATGCTCGTCCGTCATGCCTTGACCATCCATTTGTGACGAGAACACAAGATACGAGATATTGTTTTCTTCACAAAGGCTTAAAACTTCCGACATTGGCGTATCTTCGCCAAATATCGCCTCAAGCACCAATAATCTTTGCACCACGTCGTCGTTGGACAGCCCGGCATTATAGTAGGTATACTGGAACCCATCACAGTAAGATTGCCTTTGGCAAAACGCTGTATACAGGTTTGATATCCCTTCATACTTCGGGCTTGCGTGGATGCGATTAGTGGCAAAAACAGCGTCTACAGGGCTGTTTTCTTCCAGCCACTGCATGGCGTTTACATCGTCTGCCGTCACCACCAGCTCGTACGGATACTTCTCCAGCACACCCAGGTTTCGGCCCAGCTGACGTGCGCCACTGCCAATCATGTGCACATATAAAAAGCCTGTAGTCAGCACACCCACCACTGCACAGCACGCAAGGCCAACTGCCACCACTTTACAGAAAACCACCTTTGCCGACTTGGTTTTTTGTTTTGCCGTTTGCCACAATAGTTTTATGTTATCTATCTCTTCTATCACCAGCAGATTTATAAAGAAACTTGCGACGATGAAAAAATACATCTGGCTCATGCCGTTGTGGTCAAAAAGGAAATATGCCAAAAGACCGCCCACCGCCATGGCGTGATACAGCAGCCTGTCAGGCGACAGCTTGTGCAGACGTCTTACATCACACAGCGCCGCATATACATAAAGCATAAACTGCGCCGGTAGCATCAAAAAGCTTTGAACCACCCATAAAACCGGCACAGCTATGACATATGCCACCTGCCCATATGTTTTTATATGCGCCAATATGTTTACAAAATAGCCTTTTTCCAGTGTGCCTGAAAACCTAAAAGATATAGCCTCTACACCGTCGGTGGTTTGCGAGGCATTAAACAGCGTCATCCACGACACCAAGAATATCACGCCCAGCACCACGCCTAAAATAACCCCTTGCTTTGTGGTGTTTTTCTGGAACAGGCCTATTATCAGCACCATCGACACGGCGATTATCAATATAGTGGCGGGTGGGCCTTTTGCAAGGCACAGCATGGTAAAGCCCAGCACACAAACCAGATGCCACATAAACGGTACTTTATATTTTTCTCTGCTGGCAAGCACAAAATATCCTAAAAACACACTTAGAAACACTGTTGCGGTGGCCTGGCTGTTTATATTAGTGATGTGGTGAATGATGGACGAGTTCCAAAACACCGAAAGTCCGTTTGGTAGTATCTTCCAAAGGCTGGCACAGCTGAATATAAATATCGAGTATGAAAAAAGAAGGGATTTTGCCACATTCTGCTTGAAAATCACCTTGCCGAGGCTGTAAATACATATCACCATCGCCGCCAAAATGAACGGTTGCATGTAAAATGAAATGATGGGATATGCATCTATCCCACTTGCCATGCTGAACAGCGCGGCAAAAAGCGAGGTGAGATAATGATACGACAGCGGCACGCCGTCAAAACGTATGTCTGTGGGCGGAAAACTGAGCTTTAGTGCATTGGCGTCGCCTGCATATTGCAATATATCAAGATGCAGTATGATATCCCCCACCGCTGTAGGCACTGCGTTTTTCACCACGCTGTAAAATGCATATAGCACCACCAGCGCACTAAACAACAGCATCAGCATCCACGCATGTGGTTTTATGACAGTTTTCTTTATTTTATCCAACGTTTTGTTTTTTGCCGCTTGCCATAATAGCCATATCGCAACAAGCCCCATGCATATCATAACAGCACCGGGCATCCACCGCACGTTCAGTAGCATTGATATCACATACAGTAACACCGCAAAAACACTGCCACACAAAATCACTGTGGGCGCAAAAAATCCACTGGGTGGGTTTATTACTTTTTTTGTGCATATATATCCCGGCACCACCACCAAAAGCCCGATGGCAACAGCTAAAATCACCCATTCTGCCACGCTGGCGCCTGAGAGAATCAGCAAAACAAAATACACCGCCATTGCCATCGTCACAATAGCAGTCTTTACTTTTGAATAACCTGTATATAATGTTTGTAGCCTGTTCTTCAAATAAAGCAGTCCCCTTTGACAAAAACTTCATCAATAATTATATCATATTTAATTTAGTTTTCCTACTGCATCACAGCAATTATTCGCCACATAAGGCCATGTTTTGCGCATTTACTTTTTCGCCAATTTATGCTAGGATATCTTTATCTGTGCTGGGATGCAAACATCATCGAATATTGCAAGTTTTTATATATAGGAGCAAGACATGCTTTTTAATTCCGTAAGTTTTTTTATATTCTTTCCCATAGCGGTGACGGTATACTTTTTATTTCCTAAAAAGTACGCTTATTTGTGGCTTTTAGCTTGTAGTTTGTACTTTTACGCCAGCTGGAACCCACCTTACCTGGTACTTATTTTGATATCAATCGCCGCCACATACACTTGCGGTCGTGTACTGGACAACATTAATAATAGCGATAAAACCGACAAAACACGAAGCAAAAACCTAGCACTCACCATCTGCCTCATAGTCAACTTAGGGATTTTATTCTTCTTTAAATACTACAACTTTTTCACCGAAAGCGTGGCCAACCTCACAGGCAGTAGCCTGCCTTTACTTCAGGTATTGCTTCCCGTTGGCATCAGTTTTTACACCTTTCAGGCCATCGGATACACCATCGACGTATACAGGGGCGAGCTTTCTGCCGAGAAAAACTTTTTTAGGTATGCGCTTTTTGTCTCGTTTTTCCCGCAACTTGTGGCAGGCCCTATCGAGCGTGCAAAAAACCTGCTTCCGCAGATAAACGCACCCCGTGTTTTTAAGTATGACAACGTGGTGAACGGCCTTTTGACCATGAGCTGGGGCTTTTTCCTTAAGATGGTTATTGCCGACAGGCTGGCCATCATGGTGGACGCCATATACTCTCAGCCCGAAACCCAAACCGGCGGCATGCTTATCGCCGGCACTATCTTGCTGACATTCCAGGTGTATTGCGACTTTTCGTCATACTCCACCATAGCCACCGGCGCAGCAAAAATACTTGGCTTTACACTGATGGAAAACTTCAAAGCGCCGTATTCCTCCACTTCCATCACCGAGTTTTGGCAGCGCTGGCACATTTCGCTGTCTACATTCTTTGGCGACTATCTTTACTTTCCGCTGGGCGGTAGCAAAAAAGGCGTTGCCCGCACATACATAAACCTCTTCATCGTGTTTTTCATCAGTGGCCTGTGGCACGGTGCTTCCTGGACGTTTGTTGTGTGGGGTAGCATCCACGGCCTTTACCGCATTTTAGACAAAGCCACAAAAAAAGCACGACATAAGTTTTATGCCATGCTGCACATCAACGTAAAATCCGTATGGTTCACCACCCTGTGCAGGGTGATAGTGTTTTTACTACTGGCCTTCCCAAACATCTTTTTCAGAAGCGTGGACTTGACGCAGGCGTTCGGAGTGCTAAACCAAATGATCACCGACACTTCTTTAAGCGATTTCGTCCAGCTGACAAACCTTGGCCTGGGCACGCCTGAGCTTGTGATAGCGTTCTTGTCGCTTGCCGCGTTATTCTTGCACGACGAGCTTTACATCCACAATATTTTCATGCCCACCAAAGGGTATAAGCGGTATGCCTTATTCTATGTTTTGGTGATGGCCACTTTGGTTTTCGGCGTTTACGGCGCAGATTATGTGGCACAGCCCTTTGTCTACTTCCAATTCTGAGGAGTTTTTATGAAAACTGTTTTCAAAAATATAATAGCCGTCATATTGCTTTTGGCTGTTTTGCTGGGCAGTGTGCTTTTGGTGGAGCGTGCCCTTGCGCCAAACAACAGCACCTTTGCCGGCTTTTACGACGAGCCTCGTGACACCATCGACGCCATGTTTATCGGCAGTAGCCACGGCATGGCCGCCTTTAACCCGGCACAAATTTGGCAAGAGCAAGGCTTCACCTCGTACAACATGTATTCATGGAGCCAGCCTGCATGGGTGTCGTATCACTATGCCATAGAGGCCATCCGTGAGCAAGACCCTGAAGTGATTGTGGTGGAGGCTTTCTCTTTTGCATACGACGTCAGCTACATCGAGGGCAACACCGCCGACGGTGTATCGAACGAGTTTGCCATGTCTATTCCGCCGTCGCTAAATCGCCTACAGCTGGCTTTTGCCATTCGCCAGCATCAATATGTACCGCTGTCACTTTCTGAAATGATCTCGTTTGTAAGGTACCACAACCGCTGGGGCGACATTACACTTACCGAAATGGCAGACAACCTTTTTGCCGACAGATACTCTTCAAACAAAGGCTATGGCCCTATTTACACCACCGAAGAGTTTGTGCCGTTTGCCTACGAAGATAAAGGTACCGACACCACAATGTATCCCTCATGCCGACTGTATTTAGAAAAACTGATAGACTTATCCGAAGAAGAGGGCATCCCCTTGGTGGTGGTGAAAGCGCCATACGTGATGGAGGAGCAAGACAGGGGCTATCTTGAAGAGATAAAGGCCGTTTGCGCCGAAGCTGGCGTGCCGTATTTAAACTATATGGAAGAAGATTTGCTTTCCGAAATAGGCTTTGACTACCGCACAGACATGGCCGAGCACGCACATATAAACTACCTTGGTGCCGAGAAAATATCACGTCACATAGGCGAATATCTTAAAACAAACTATCTATCAGACGTCACCTACAGCCAAGACACCATAGAGAGATGGGACGAAGACAGCGCTGTTGAGATGCGCGACGTGGACAACTGGGACTTGAAACTGGCAAGCGACCTAGGCAAAATTTCAGCTTTACTTTCCGAAAAAGAAGACTTTGCCACCATCATCACAGCCCACGGTGACATGAGCGCCGCAGACGGCTCGCATATACTTTCAGGGCTTTCGGCATTTGGCATAGACGCCGACATATTAGAAAAAGACAATGCCGCAGACGCATTTTACTATATTAACGGCGAAAAAGTAAGCGAGGACGAATTTTCCGCTTTGCCATTTTACAGCGAAATGGGGATAAGCGTATCTGTAAGCGAGGACACCTCGTCTATAACGGCACTTGATGCCGAGCAGTCCAAAAACCGTGAGGGGATAAACATCGTTATGTTTGACACACGCACCGGCGAGGTATGCCACAGCGCAAGTTTCGCCACACAGCACGAATACACACATTTCACCGACTAAGCCTATTTCGCTTTTCTTTTGCATCTTCCTCACAGCCTACACACATTTGGCCTTTATACTTTGAAATATCAAAAGAAAGGCAGGAATGAACACATGGCATGGATTACAGCGATAGTAAGCACCCTGCTGGTAGGCACATGGCTATTTAAAAACAGCCAGCTACAGCCGGTTTATGTAAAAAATAATCGTAGATAAGTTAATATTAAGATACCTTTTATCAAGACATCTTGTACTCAGGGCGCTGGGAAAATGCCAAGTGCAAGGAAACAAAAAATGTCGCAAAGGCGCATATATTGAATATGTAACTGCGCGATATTTTGCAGTTTGACGACGCAATTGGTAGTTTACCAGCTGACCTGAAGATGCCTCGATAAAAGGCATCTTTTTTTGTGCTATATTAGTTGACACAAAACATTGTATGAAGTATTGTAAATACATAGCTTATAAAAAAGAGGAGTGTTATTAATGAAAAAAATACAAACAGATAAAGCACCTGCGGCCATCGGGCCTTATTCTCAAGCCATTGCGTGCGGCGACATGCTGTACACCTCGGGTCAAATTCCTTTGCATCCCGAAAACGGCACCATCGTGGGCGAAAATGCCACAGACCAAGCCGAGATGGTAATGAAAAACCTGTCCGCCGTATTAGAAGCTGCCGGCGGAAGCACCGCCAACATCGTGAAAACCACCTGCTTTTTGGCCGACATGGGCGACTTTGCCGCATTTAACGAAGTGTATAGCAAATATATCACTCATGCACCGGCACGCAGCTGTGTAGAGGTGGCCAGACTTCCCAAAGACGTATTGGTGGAAGTGGAAGCTGTGGCATACTTAGGCTAGGCTTTTATTCCGCCACAAAAGTATCTTAATTAACAGAAAAACTCCCCTGTGCTTTTCAGCCGGGGAGTTTTATTTTTAGCAGGTATATTCTTAGTAGTTATCTCTTTTTTTCTTACGGGCACGCATCACTGCAAGTGCTATCACCAACACCACGGCTGCCGCCACTGCCACCGGGATCACCCAGCCTGCGCCTGCCTCGTTGCCACCACGCATATCGCTCCATGCTTTATCCATTGCGGCGTTGATCTCATCCGGCAACACGCTAAATGTTTCCATGTTTGCCAGCACTTCTGCGCTGGGATATGCAATAGGATCGTTTTTCACTTCGTCCGGCATAAGTTCTGCGCCGGCTGTGTTTGCGGTGGAGTAGCCTATATAAGCGCTGTTTTCCATAGCAACTTCAGGCTCGCACATGAAGTTTATATACATCTCGGCCGCTTCTTTATTTACAGAGCCTGCCGGAATACACATGGCATCTATAAAATAGTTTGTGCCTTCTTCGGGAATGGCAAACGCAAGATCGGGATTATCCGCTATCATGGTGATAGCATCGCCTGCGTAATACGGCGCAAAAGCCGCCTCGCCGCCACCCATTTTGTCAAAGATTTGGTCCATTACATACGCTTGTACCACACCTTTTTGAGCCATCAGTTCTTCTGTAGCCACGTCAATATCTTCTTGTGACGACGGATTCAAGGACATTCCCAGCTTTTTCAGCGCAATGGCAAACGCATCACGTGAATTGTCAAACATTAAAATGTTACCTTCATATTGCTCGTCCCACAAAACGTCCCAGCTGGTAACTTCGCCTTCCACCATGGTGGTGTTATACACAATCCCCACATAGCCCCATGTATAAGGTACCGAATATTCGTTGTTTGGGTCATAATCTGTGTTAAGGAAATCTTCGCCGATATATTCATAGTTCGGAATATTTGCAAAGTCTAAAGTTTCCAGCATGCCTTCGTTTGCCAGCTTGCCTATCATATAGTCAGACGGAATAATGATATCATAGTTTGCGCCACCGCTTTTCAGCTTTGAATACATGGTCTCGTTGGTGTCGTAAGTGGTGTAGTTTACTGTAATACCGGTAAGCTCTTCAAACGCCGCGTTCACGTCCAGGCTCTCGCCGTCGGTGCCGTCCGAGATATATTCACCCCAGTTGTACACGTCCAGTGTAATGTCTTGACCTTCAAAACGTTTCCAGTCGTAGTCTTCGCTTACTGCCACCTCGGTCGTGGCCGATACCGGCACTGCAAAAATGCTCGCAAGCACCATTGCGCTAACACATAGTACCATTAATGTTTTTTTCCACTGTTTCATTCTTTTCTCCTACCCTTTAATTTATTTATTTACATGTCGAGCCAGTTTTCAGCTAGCCGACATTGTTTGCTTTATAATCTCGCTTGGCGCTGTGCCAGTTTTCTTTTTTTATCTTGCTGTGTGTCGCGCCAGTTGGCTATCAAAATAATGGTAAGCACCGCCATGAACATGATGGTAGACAATGCGTTTATCTCCGGGCTAACTTTACGCCGTGTCATGGAGTAGATAGCCACCGGAAGAGGTTGCAAGTTACCCGATGTGAAGTAGCTTATGGTGAAATCGTCTATCGAATATGTAAGGCATATTAAAAACGCCGAAAACACCGCCGGCATGATTTCCGGTAGCACCACTTTAAAAAACGCTTGCCGCTCGTTACACCCAAGATCCAGCGCCGCTTCATACAGCCTGATGTCCATCCGCCTTAGTTTCGGCGCCACGTTAAACAATACATACGGCACATTAAACGTGATATGCGCTATCAAAAGGCTTGGGAAACCTATCAGGTTTTCTGATATCCACCCGCCGCCTGTGCCCAGCGCCGCAAACATGTCTTTCATAACCACAAAAAGTAGCATCATGGACACGCCGGTGATTATTTCGGGGTTTATGATGGGAATGTAGCTTACATTCATTACAAGGCTCCGTGTGGTGCGCCGCATACGGTTTATACCCACCGAGGCCACCGTGCCCAGCACCGTTGCAATAAGCGCCGCCGATATCGCAAGCACTAAACTAAGCAATAACGCAGACAGCACTTCTTCGTTACGAAACAGCTGGCTGTACCAGTCCAGCGTAAAACCTGTCCAGCTGGTACGGCTTTTGTTTTCGTTAAACGAAAACGCAATCAGCACCGCAATCGGCACATACAAAAAGGAAAACAGCGCTACTATATACACACGCTTTAATATCTTCGTCAGCACGGCATGTTCTCCTTTCGTTTATATAACGCCTTCTATGTCTTCTTGGTCAAACCCGTTCACAAAGCTCATGCATAAAAGCACCACCACCATCAAAACAAGGCTCATGGCACTACCAAGGTTATAGTTATATGCGTTGCCAAGGAACTGGCTTTCGATAAGATCACCAATAAGCCAGAAGTTTCCGCCACCCAGCATTCTGCTGATGATAAACGTGGATATCGCCGGCACAAACACCATTATTATCCCTGTTTGTATGCCGGACTTTGAAAGCGGCAAAATAACTTTAAATATCTTGTTCCAAAACCCTGCGCCTAAATCTTCCGCAGCTTCTATCACGGCGGGATTCACCTTCACCAGCGCAGTGTACAGTGGCAATATCATGTACGGCAGATAGTTATACACCATGCCCAGCACCACCGCACCGGCGGTGTTTATCATATCAAACGGCCCGATGCCAAATAGTCCTAGAAAGCTGTTTATAAGCCCGTTTCGCTCCAAAAGGCTCATCCACGCATATGTGCGCAATAAGAAGTTCATCCACATGGGCAGCATCACCAACATCAGCGCAATACCCTGCCTACCGCTACGCATACGGCTTAACATAAAACTAATA
>CAYJIG010000027.1:0-2394 GCA_964370165.1 uncultured Oscillospiraceae bacterium | reverse complement strand
CATCAGCGCAATACCCTGCCTACCGCTACGCATACGGCTTAACATAAAACTAATAGGATACGCCACCAAAAAGCAAATCACCGTGGCAATAAGCGCTAAAACAAGGCTTAAGAAAAACGTGTTGACATAGTTTCCCAGACCCATAAGGTTTTCCAAGGTGAACGCACCGCTTTTATCGGTAAATGCAAAGTAAATCACCAACAGTAGCGGCAATACCGTGAATATTATCATCCACAAAACATACGGCGCAGCTATTTTCTTACTTCTCTGTATCATCGGCCGCCTCCTCCCATTCTTCCAAAAGAGGCTCCTCTGTTCGTTTCATTATATGTATCATGTCGGGCTCTATCTTCATGCCGATAAGCTCGCCCGGGTTTTGCGCCACAGTGCTTTGGATAATCCACTCGTTGCCGGCTTGTTCCACCGTCATTTCATAGTGAACGCCCTTGAACACAGTGTTTGTCACCACACCTTGCAGCTGGCTTTGCTGGGTTGGCACCACCTGCACATCCTCGGGCCTTACCACTATATGCACCAGCTCGTTTTCCGAGAAACCACTGTCCACACAAGAAAAGCTGTGCCCGGCAAACTCCACCACAAAATCTTTAGGCATCATGCCTTCCATGATGTTGCTCTCGCCGATAAAGTCCGCCACAAACGCATTGGTAGGCTCGTTATAAATATCCTGCGGGCTACCTATCTGCTGAATGACACCACGGTGCATTACCACCACAGTATCGCTCATGGTCAGGGCTTCTTCCTGGTCGTGGGTAACATAAATAAACGTAATTTCCAGGCTTTGCTGGATACGTTTCAGCTCTATTTGCATCTCTTTGCGCAGTTTAAGGTCAAGCGCACCCAAAGGCTCGTCCAAAAGCAATACCTTCGGCCGGTTCACCAGTGCCCTTGCAATGGCCACACGTTGTTGTTGGCCACCACTAAGCTGTTCGGTACCACGTCTTTCAAAGCCACGCAAACCCACAAGGCTCAGCATCTCCAACACACGCTCGCGAATTTCTTCCTCGGGCAGTTTTTTCAGCCTCAGCCCAAACGCCACATTCTCATACACATTCAAATGTGGAAAAAGCGCATACTTTTGAAACACCGTATTCAGTGGTCTTTTATACGGCGGCAATTCCGTGACATTGTTTGCATCAAAAAAGACACTGCCTTGCTTTGGCTTCAAAAAACCGCCTATTACCCGTAAGGTAGTAGTTTTACCGCAGCCCGAAGGCCCCAGCAATGTGACAAATTCCTTGTCGTGGATATCCAGCGACAAGCCCTTTAGCACGGTTTCTTGATCAAAGTCAACAACAATGTCCTGCAAACGTACAATAACATTTTCCATAATCGCATCCCCCTTTGCGGATAGACCCATTTTCAAAACGAGTCTTTTCTTTGGTGGGTTTTGCATCTTTACCGGCCCACCAAAGGCCTACACAGCGGCAGTGACGTCTTCACTACCTAATCCCACCCCGCAAAAGGTTTGTTACACCACCGGGCTATATACCGGCAGGCTACAGCGGAATTTTCAGTGCAAGAGAGGAGATCTTGCCTCCCCCGGGAAATATCACAAAATGACGTTTCCCCTAGTGTCGAATAAAAAACCAAAGTTTTCTACTCACAGATGCTGACACGGTTATTAATATAAATGCTTGCGCACAGATTGTCAATACTTTTCCGTCATATTGATAAACTTGCACAAAAACACTTCGATTTCAACTTATTTTTTTGCTTTAGGTGCGCTTATTCTTTTGAAAGTAATAGCCCTTTGCTACCTTTTTCGCCTATCACCTTTGCCGGTATTCCACCGATGCTACATCCTTTATCGGTAAAGCTTTTGTTCACCACAGCGTTTGCGCCCACCGCAATGTCGTCGGCAATAACAATAGGCCCAAACAGTTTTGCGCCCGGGCCTATATACACCCTGCTACCTATTTGCGGCGCGGCGCTGCTTTCGCCTGCCGCTGTGCCGATATTCACCCCTGCATGTATGCGGCAATACTCGCCCAGCTTTGCGCCACCGTTTATTATCACGCTTCCTATATGCGCCAGCGAAAGCCCTTTGCCACACGCATTCAGCGGTATTTCATACCCACACTTCACGCCCAGCTGATGCAGACAAAAACGATGCCACAGTCCCAAAGCCCGACCAAGCACGTCTTTGCGACAGTTTAGATAATATTCACTTTTCCTAAGGCATCTAATATACCGCCATGCATAGTCGTAAAACATAGGAACTGTGCCTTTGCGAGACATGGCAAAAGCATCGGCATCCATATATTCTTTCAAGTCTTTTTTACTTTGTATCATATGCACTCCCTACATCCAAAACTGCACCGCTCTTTGCACGGTGTAAAACAGCTCGGGGTTAGTTGTTTTTATGCTCGGGAA
>CAYJIG010000026.1:11888-25960 GCA_964370165.1 uncultured Oscillospiraceae bacterium | reverse complement strand
GCTATAGTGTAGATGATGCAGGATTTTATCGTTTGCAAAATCTGGACACGCAAAAGGCAGAAGAACTGAAAAGCTTTTACGAGCAGAATGATTTTAATGCACTTAGCTTCACAGACAGCCGTTCTGTGTTTCAGTTTTACAATTTGGCCAGCCTGTGGAAGGATATCACTCGCTGTGAAAAGAAGGGGATACGCCTTGTCAACTTGGCCACACAGCCGGTGGAAGCAGGTGCGCTGTACCGTGTTTTAACCGGATGCGAATGGGAAAACCACACGGCGAAAGGCCCGGTTCAGTACGATATGCGTACACGTTATGGACGCGAGCTGGGCGGCCTCGATGGATATGTGGCAGATCACGCCGAGGTGATGAGCGGTATTGCAAATATGGTGAAACAAAATCCAGTATAGGTCACCTCTAAAAACCCTAAGCGTGGAAAACTACTTGCAAATTTCCCATCATATGTTACAAAAATTTTCGTTAATACACAAAGTATTGCCTCAAATTTTTGTTTAATCTGACAAAAAATTTGCTACGCATGTTTCTCACGTAGAGTATTTAGAGGTTCCTTGTAGATATTTAAAAGCAGAGGTAGAATTGTGAAGATAGAAAATATACCAGGTGTGCCGGATTTTATATTAGACACGCTGAAAGAAAAAAGCTCGGATTATTGTTTGCTTATTCCGGTGATAAACGAAAACGGGCGGATTAAAGCAGAGCTTTCTGCGGCTAAAAAAGCCGGCGTGGACAAAAAATGTGATATCATAATTTGCGATGGCGGCTCGGACGATGGAAGCCTTGGTCTTGAGCTATTAGAAAAATCAGGTGTGAGGGCACTGCTTACAAAAACAGGCCCGGGAAAACAAGGCGCACAACTGCGCACCGGCATATACTGGGCGCTGCAGCAAGGGTATGAAGGAATTCTCACTATTGACGGAAACAACAAAGACAGCATTGAAAATGTGCCTCGGTTTATAGAAAAGCTGAAAGATGGATATGACTTTGTGCAAGGAAGCAGATATGTAAAAGGCGGCCTTGCGGTGAACACACCTTTGCAGCGTCACTTGGCGGTGAAGTTTATCCACGCGCCTATAATCAGCCTTACGGCAAAACAGCGGTTTACCGACACCACAAACAATTTCCGTGCTTACTCAAGGCGATACCTCACCCATGCCGAGGTACAGCCGTTACGGGATATTTTCACAGGATATGAGCTTCTGGCGTATTTGTCCACCAGGGCAACCCAGCTGGGCCTAAAGGCGTGTGAAGTACCTGTGGCGCGGGTGTATCCTAAAGGTGAGGCCACGCCTACTAAAATCAAAGGCATGAGCGGAAACATGGAACTGATGAAAGTACTTTTTGCAAATGCAAAAGGCGAATATAACCCAAAAGAAAAGGTGATGCCATGAATTCTTCAGAGCTTCGCTTTACTTTTTCGGAAATAGCCACCAAAAAAAAGCTGACGCAGTTTTTTATTATTGCGGTGGTGCTGGGTGGTGTGTGTACACTAATCACATACCCCGGGATTTTTTATTCTGATAGCTATGGACGATGGTTTATGGCGAGTGAAATGGCACGGTTTAATTTTGCCGTGCAGGATGATTGGCTAAGTGTAGTGCCACAGCTGTTTATGGCGGTGCTTTATAAACTGACCCAAAACTATGCTTCGTTTACACTTCTTCAAAGCATTCTTTTTTTCTTTACTTGCTTTTGCGCAATAAACTTTTTTGTGCCTAAAGGTGGCCTTGTGGCAGGCATACTTTTTGCAATATGCCCTGCGTTTTACGGGTTTTCAGTATATGTAGAGATGTCGGTAGGATGCCTTATTGCTATGCTATGGCTACTGATGCTGATATGCGGTGTGGAGTATGAATATTTCGACTGCTGGCCGATTTGGCATAAATGGGCTTATTTTATTTTGTGCTTTGGCCTTTACTTTGTCATGCTGGGCTTTAGGCAAAATGCGTTCACGGTGCTACCTGTGTTTGCCATTGTGCTGTGGCGGATATGCCGCCGCGCAAAAGACTGGCTTTTGGGATACCTGCACGCGGTAGCGGTGGTGCTGTGTTTTGTTGTTATTTTAAGCTTGCCAGCAATGCTGAACTATGGTATTCGCAACGGCACAGGAAGCATGTCCACAGGTTTTTTGTGGGAGACGGTCACCATGCTAGAGAGGCTTGATGATAAAGCCGAATATCAAGACATGCTGGACTATCTGGGCGAAGAGGGCACAACGGCTTTGGCAATCCAGGCAAACCACACAGACTCTATTTATGGTTATCACACACATATCCCTAATACTGTGGTGGGCAGCGGCAACAATGCCGCACAAATTAGAGCCGATTATTTCACGCTTATGTTTACAGAGCCGATGGTATATTGGGACGTGAAGATGGATTTTTGGGCACGTACATTAGGCGCCAGCCAGCCACTATCGGCCGGAGAATATGACTATAACAGAGATAATCGCATGGACGAGTTTGGCTTTTCCGACACAGAAAGACGTGAAGATTTTTATCAAAGCTATGTAAGCTTTATGGAATCGGCAACAATTCTGCGCACACCATGGATTTTGTTTTTGTTGGCGCTTGGGATACTGATGGGCGCAAGATACATGAAAGCTATTCCGCCCGAAACATTTTCAAGGCTTCGTATAGTATATGGTGTGGCAGTGTTTTATTATGTGTCGTTTTTAATAACCACCCAAAGTCATGAGTTTAGATATTTCTTTATCCCACTGGTGCTATTGTATATCGTAATAGCCGGAAGTATGGGAGGCCTAGTGGTGAAAACGAACCCACTTTTCAAAAAGGCCGACCCAAAAGAATGATAGTAAGGCATACCACAAAGAACAAAATCACAAAGGACAGCTATGAAAAACCCGTTACTTAACATCAAAAAACAAAAAGATATCACACCGGCTTTATGTGTGATATTAGGGCTTTGCTTACTTTGTGCGAAACTGATACTTTCAAGATCTCAGCAAGTGTTCTTGTGGCCGGAAGAAGCGCTACTTGACGACATGACAATGTACAATGCGGCAGTGTCTATCACACAGGGAGAGTGGCTGGGCGAATACGGATACCTCACCCTTGCAAAAAACAGCTTTTTTGCGCTGTGGTTGGCCGCTGTGCATATGCTGGGCCTTCCGTTTTTGCTGGCCGCACAAATAATGTGGGCGACAGCATCTTTAGCAGGAGCAGCGTGTATATCGCCTGTTTTGACAAAAAACTGGCAAAAATTAGCACTTTTTGGTATATTACTGTTCAATCCTGCATCTTTGGCAAACCCGGATACCGTGGGTGGCATATACCCTGTTGGTTTCACATCACGGGTGTATAGGGACAGTATTTTTCCGGCGTTGTGTTTATTAGTAGTTGCGGGCATGGTTGGCTTTGCGCTGAGATATAAGGAAAAACCAAGGCGCTGGCTAGGCTGGCTACTGATGGCAGGGCTTAGTCTGGCGGCATGCTGGTTGTGTCGTGAAGACGGATGGTGGATATTGCCGTTTGTGGTTTTCATAATGCTCTTAGTGGCGTGGGGCCTGTGGCGTAGTAAGGATATGCCTAAAAAAGAAAAGGCAAAGCGGGTGCTAGGGATACTGCTGCCAATAGTATTGCTTTTGGCAGGTGTTTTAGCCTGGGCAGGCATGAACAAAGCTGTATACGGTAGCTTTATCACAAACGATTTTTCTACCGGAGAGTTTGCCGACGCATACGGCGCAATGACACGGATAGAACATGAGGATTGGGACCCGAAAATTGCAGTGCCACGTGATGTGCGTATGCAGCTGTATGAACATGCGCCATCTGTTGCAGAGCTTGAGCCACTTTTAGAAAGTGAGTGGTATCTGGGAAGATATGCAGGCGAAGATGAAAACGCTGACTATTCATCGGGTGCGTTTTATTGGGCGCTTAGGGAAGCGGCGTCAGAGCTTGGATATTATGACACGCCACAAAAATCTGCCGAATATTTCTCGCAGATGGCGGCGGAAATAAACGCACTTTGTGATGAAGGCGTTTTGAATGCCACAGCGGCGCGTAGTTCGGTTAGTCCGCCGATAAAACCGCAATATGTTTTACCTGTGCTGGTAGAGGGATTTTACGGCATGTGGTTTTCCGCCACTTTTATGCAATGTGATGTAGAAAGTATTTTTAGCCCACATTCAAACGATGGTAAGTTTTATGAAGAAACTATTTTGCCGATGGAAGATTTTCTAGGCGAAAAAGTATTGCGAACAACAAAAGAAAACAGCACAGAACCATACTACAATTTATTCCAACGAATGGCGTATGCAATATTTTCAGTAGTAAGGTTTGTGTATAGCATAATCACGCCGATAGCTTTTTTACTGGCGCTGGTATGGATGGCATGGCAGGGCCTGGATATATGGCAAAAACTGCGCCGTAAAGAAAACGCAGGGGATCAAGGCGCTATTTGGATGCTGATGTTGGGCCTTTTGATGTGCATGTTTTTGCGTAGTTTCATGGTAGCGTTTGTAACGGTATCCAGCTTTCAGATAGGCACGTTTGTAATGTATCTTGCCAGTATTCATCCATTGATGTTGATATTTTCGTTTGTGGGTAGTTGCCGGTTTTTGATGTTGTTGTGTAAAAGGCGGTTGAGACGCTGAAGCACAATGAGTGAATATAAGGAGACGATATGGCGAATGTGATAGTTGTAGGTGCGGGTGCGGCAGGACTGTTTGCTGCGGGCACAGCACAAAGGCTGGGTCACGATGTGACGGTGGTAGAGCATATGCCGACTCCGGGCAAAAAACTTCTCATCACCGGCAAAGGCCGTTGCAATCTCACGAATAATTGCGACGAAGAAACTTTTTTACAAAACATATGTCGCAACTCACGGTTTTTATATTCGTCAGTATATGCTATGCCACCTTCGGCGGTGATGGAGCTGTTTGAAGACACGCTAAAAGTACCGCTAAAAACCGAGCGTGGTCGCAGGGTTTTCCCACAAAGTGACAGCGCACAAGATATATTAAATGCACTGCTAAAGTATGCGGAAAAATGCACCATGATAAAGGGTAGCGTCACGGCACTACTTTGTGAAGACGGTAAAATAAGTGGATGTAGCCTTTCAGACAAGCGCAAGATAAACGCGGACGCAGTGATTGTGGCCACAGGTGGGCTAAGCTATCCCAAAACAGGCTCTACCGGCATAGGATATAGCCTGGCAAAGCAGGTGGGCCACAATATAATAGAGCCATACCCAAGCTTGGTATCACTGGTGGAAAAAGGCAGTATGTGCAAAAAAATGATGGGATTATCACTGCGTAATGTGAAAATAACCCTTTTGGAAAATGAAAAAGCCGTGTTTAGCGACCAAGGCGAGTTACTGTTTACTCATTTTGGCTTATCAGGACCACTGGTATTATCGGCCAGTGCGTATATTGACAACTTGGAAAAATATACATATGAAGTGTCGATAGATTTAAAGCCTGCTTTGTCCGTAGAGACACTGAGTGCACGCATGCAAAGAGATTTTCTGGAGATGTCCGCACGCATTGCTGCACACAGCCTGGATAAAATATTACCGTCCAGTATGCGCAGTGTTGTGCTGGAAAAATGGGGAATAGACCAAAACAAAAAGATAAACCAAATAACAAAAGAAGAACGGCAAAACCTGGTAAGCCTTATAAAAGACTTCAGGATTCGCATTGGGCAACGTGGCGACTTAGAGCATGCGGTCATCACGGCCGGCGGAGTAGATGTGAAAAAAGTAACACCGAAAACTATGGAAAGCAAGCTGATAAATGGGCTGTATTTTGCAGGCGAGGTGCTGGATGTGCACGGATACACCGGCGGATACAACTTACAAATTGCATGGAGCACGGCGTATGCGGCGGCGACAGCAATACAGTGACAGGAGGATAATATGACACAAATAGCAATCGATGGACCATCAGGTGCAGGAAAAAGTACGCTGGCACGCACGGTGGCGGAAAAAATAGGTTTTTTGTATGTAGACACAGGCGCGCTTTATCGCACGGTAGGCCTTGCGGCCACAAGGGCCGGTGCCGACACAAAAGACGCAGAACAAGTGGCTGAGATATTGCCGGACATCAAGGTGGAACTGCGCCACATGGACGGAATGCAGCGGGTACTTTTAAACGGCGAGGATGTCAGCGAGGCTATCCGTGCCGAGTCGGCAGGCATGGCCTCAAGCGACGTGGCCGCGCATGCACAGGTGCGTGCATACCTTTTGGAAACACAGCGCCGTTTGGCTGTGGAACACAACGTCATCATGGACGGTCGCGATATCGGCACGGTGGTATTGCCAAGCGCCGATATAAAAATATTCCTTACCGCAACGCCTGAAGATAGGGCAAACCGCCGATATTTAGAGCTTACGGCAAAAGGTCAAAAAGTGGATTATGATACTATTTTAGAAGACGTGAAAAAACGCGACTATAACGACAGCCACAGAGAAATTGCACCGCTAAAACAAGCAGAGGATGCCATAAAAGTGGATACCACCGGGAACACGTTCGAGAAATCGCTGGGTATTTTGGTGGACTTAGTACAAGAAAAATTGGCACAAAGCCAAGATGGGAAACAATAATGAAAACACTAAGCCCGTTTTTTAAAGTGACATATTACCTGTTGTGGGTGTTTTTGGCAGGCCCTGTATTTTTGATATTCCGTATGCGAGTGATAGGCCGGGAAAATTTAATCCGTGACAGGGGCTTTATCATAGCGCCAAACCACTTAAGAGTGCTGGACCCTATGTATGTATTGCTGGCAAGAGGGTTTAAGAAAAAAGCGCTTGTGATGGGCAAGGATGAACTTTTTCGTATTCATCCTTTGCTAAGCTGGCTGTTTTACATGTTTGGGGCTTTTCCGGTGAACAGAGGCGAGGGAAATCGTGAACTGCTTAATAATATTGCCACCGAGGTGCAAAAAGGAAGAGGACTTTTAATGTTTCCTGAAGGCACACGCAGCAAAGATGGGAAATTCGGCAGGCCAAAAAGCGGAGCTTTTGTGGTGGCGCAAGTAGCAAATGTGGACATCACCCCTTGTCTTGTACACTACAACGGCAAAAAATGGCCGCATCGATATGTGGATATAGTGTTTGGAAAGCCTGTGAGCTTGGATGATCTTGGCTTTGGCGGGGACGAATCGGACGCACAAAAACTGCGCACAGCAAAGCGAAGATACACAGCCATTATGGAAAATTTGCTGGAAGAAAATAGAAGTGTGCTGGGGATAAAACCTGCAGACGAAGACGCAAAAGACGAAGGAAAATAGAATGCAAGAAAAGAAAGCAAAAAAAGAAATACGAAAAATAGGCGACGTGACAATAGAAAGAGCAGCCCTGGCAGGATTTTGTTTTGGCGTAGACAGAGCTGTTGCGATGACGGAAAAACTTCTCAAAGAAAAAGGCAAAGCGGTGACACTGGGGCCGCTGATACATAACCCAAGCGTTGTAAAGGACTTAGAACGTCGAGGTGCTGTAACGGTAGAAAAAGCAGAAGACGTGCCGAAAGACACGGTGGCCGTTATCCGTAGCCATGGCGTGGGAAAGCATGTATATGACAGTCTAAAGGCAAGCGGCGTGGAAATATGCGACGGTACTTGCCCGTATGTGTCTAAAATTCACGATATTGCAAGGGAAGTAGGCAAAGAAGATAAACTGCTTTTAATAGCAGGTGATGAAAATCATCCTGAAATACAAGGAATTGTAGGACATGCCACAGGCCCTGTGTTGGTGTTTGAAAATTTAACGGATTTACGAAATAAATTAGATAATATTGACACAAATAAACCCGTGGCTGTGATCTCTCAAACCACATTTCAGACAACAAAATGGTTAGAATGTACGAAATTTATAAAAAAAAGATGTACAAGTTGCGATATTTTTGATACAATATGTAGTGTAACATGGGCGAAGCAGCAGGAGACCGAAGATTTGGCTCGTCGCAGTGACATAGTTATTGTGATGGGTGGGCGCGGTTCCTCTAATACAAAGAAGCTGCAAAGTGTTGCGGCGGCATACACAAAAGCTGTGCAAATTGAAACAGCCGAAGAGTTATCTGCCGACATGCTTTTGGGTGCACGTTATATCGGCCTTACAGCCGGAGCGTCTACGCCATCGTCTGCAATCGAGGAGGTATTAACCACAATGAGCGATGTAATTCGTGAAGAAGCAAAAACTGAAGAAGTAACGCAAAGTCAAGCATTGATACAGGAAGAGGAAATGACCTTTGAGCAAATGCTGGACGAATCTATGAAACCGGTTTATGCCGGAATGATTGTGAAAGGCGTTGTTGAATCAGTTTCTGCCAACGAGGTGACGGTGGATATCGGAACCAAGCAAACAGGTATCATCAAGCTGGAAGAGCTGACAGATGACCCTGTTATTAAAAGTGCCGATGAAGTCGTAAAGCGTGACGATGAAGTCGAGCTTGTGGTAGTGAAAGTTAACGATCAAGACGGTATCATTTACCTGTCAAGACGTCAGATGGAAGCTCGCAAAGGCGCCGAAGAAGTATCAAAGGCAGCCGAAGAAGGCACCATCATGGACGGATATGTGGTGGAAAGCAACAAGGGTGGCCTTGTAGCAAATGTTAAAGGCGTGAAAGTCTTTATTCCCGCAAGCCAGGCAACGGCTCGTCGTGGTGAAGATTACACTGCTTTAGTTCGCAAACATGTGAAACTGAAAATCAAAGAGTTTTCTCCACGTCGTACTATTGGTAGCATCCGCGAGGTGTTGGCCGAAGAACAACGCGAAGCACGCCAGGCTTTCTGGGGTACTGTGGAAGAAGGCAAGCAATATGTGGGCACAGTAAAAAGCCTTACCAGCTATGGCGCATTTGTGGACATTGGCGGGGTAGATGGCCTTGTGCATATTTCAGAGCTGTCATGGAGCCGCATTAAACATCCCAGCGAAGTGGTGAATGTTGGCGATAGCATTGAAGTATATGTAAAAGAAGTAGACAGTGAAAACAAAAAAGTATCACTGGGCTTTAAAAAGCAACAAGATAACCCATGGGAAAAACTGAAAGCAGAATATCCTGTAGGTAGCGTGTTTAAAGCACCTGTTGTCAGCTTGACACAGTTTGGTGCATTCGTTCGCATTTTACCGGGCATTGATGGCCTGGTACACATTTCTGAGATTTCTCACGATCGCGTAGAGAAAGTGGCAGACGTGTTGGCAGTGGATGATGTAGTGGAAGTGAAGATGCTGGATATGGACTTTGACCGTAACCGTATCAGCCTTTCAATGAAAGCGCTTTTGCCGGAGCCTGAAAAAGCACCCGAGCAAAGTGAAGAAGTTGTGGTAGCTTCCGCTTCTGCCGAAGAAACTGTGGTAGCTCCTGAAATCGAAGCAGAGCAAACCGAAACAGAATAATAACAATAAAGTTATATAATTAATGGGAGAACATTTGATGTTCTCTCATTTTTTATAAAATAAAAATGTTAATGATAGCATGAAAAGTCAAACTCGGAGACGCAAGAATGAAACAAGCAAGTGAAATACAAAATAAAGGCCTTACCGCAACACAGCTGAAAATCATTGCTACCCTGGCCATGATAATTGACCACCTTGGGGCGATGCTGGTAGAAAATACATCAGGCGTAGGTATTGTGATGCGATTTATAGGCCGCATTACTGCGCCGGTAATGTTTTATTTTATAGCCGAGGGTTATCACTATACACGCAATGTGAATAAATACACTTTAAGGCTTGGTTTGTTCGCTGTAATAAGCTGGATTCCGTTTATTTACTTTAAGACGGGAGCGCTTCCGAACGCCTATACTTGGCACACGTTTAGTGTTATGTATACGTTGCTTTTAGGCTTGTTTGCCATTCGTGCATGGTATGAGATATCTAATAATATAGTAAAAATAATTGTAATAGGCGCATTGATAATTTTATCAATATATGGCGATTGGGACTATTACGGGGTGATATTACCGCTGTTTTTTGCGATATTCCATAAGAATTTCAAACTGCAAGCGACGATGGCAAGCGTGGTGATTACGTACTCGGTGTTGGAAATGTTCGTGATTTTATGGCAAATGAATGTGCCGATGTCTATACAAGGCTATGGACTGGTGATAATAGAGCTAGGACAGTTTGTGCCGATTGGGTTGCTATGCTTTTATAACGGACAAAGAGGCGGCGGGCAAGGCAAGCTATCAAAATGGTTTTTCTATATTATTTATCCGGTGCACTTAATAGTGCTAGGTGTTATCAGGTATGCGATACTTGCCTAATAATATAAAAGTATTTTGTAGGATTGCTTTATCTATACCAATGAGGTATAATATTAAAACACAAATGTGTAATGTAACATGGAAAAAAGGAGATAGAGCAATGACAGTAACAAAAGATACAATTATCGGAGATATTCTAGATCATGATCAAAGCGTAGCCCCTGTGTTTTTGGCGCTGGGCATGCACTGCCTGGGGTGTCCTGCTTCCCGCAACGAAACAATAGCACAAGCGGCTTTCGTGCACGGTGCAGATGCCGACGATTTGGTGAATAAGCTGAACGCACAACTGGGTGCATAAGCTGTGTACGCAAACGGTGAAATATATCGTGCCGGAGTACCTGCACTTGGTATACGGTTATTGGCGGCGGCCGGTCTTGTCCGTAAGGGGCAGGCGGTCGCCGATATTGGTTGCGATCATGGTAAGCTGTCGGTATGGTTGGCACTGCAAGGGGTTTGCCCCAAGGTGATTGCGGTGGATAATAGCCCCATGCCTTTAGAGAAAGCAAAAGCTTTGGTGCGCCAAACAGGATGTAAAGATAAAGTAGAGTGTAGGCTGGGCGATGGTATTTTAGCCTTACATGAGAATGAAGTACCGCAGATAATTATTGCCGGGCTTTCAGGCGAAACTATGGTGCATATTTTAGAAAAATGTGAATGGATAAAAACGGTGGGTACACGCCTGATATTGGTGCCGACCACCAGGCATGAAATGCTAAGGCGGTTTTTGTGCACAGAAGGCTTTGTGATGGAAACAGAGGTTCCTGTACTGGACAACAAACGTCCATACACGGTGATGGCCGCAGACTACAAGGGTGAATTTTTGCCCCAAGATGAAGTGTTTTATTATTTAGGCCTTGTTCCGAATACAAAAAACGATGCGGCGAAAATATATATAAAAAGACGGCTGAAAGACTTGCAAAACCGCAGTAATGCCATTGACAATAAAGACGAAAAAACAGCACACGAGAAACTGATAAAAGAGGTAGAAAAATGCCTTTGGTAAAAGATATTATAAAAGCTGTGCAAGAAAAAGCGCCACAAGAGCTAGCGGCAGAATGGGACAATGTTGGCCTGCTGGTGGATTGTGGCGGAAGCGCAGATAAAGTTTTGGTGGCGCTGGATGCTACATCCGAAGTGGTTAGTGAAGCACAAAAACTTGGTTGTGGCTTGATTGTGACGCATCATCCTGTGATTTTTAGCCCGATTAAAAGTGTGTCGCATAACGATGTGGTGTTCAAGCTGATTAAGGCGGGGATATCTGTGTTTTGTGCCCACACCAACTTAGACGTGGCAAACGGTGGCGTGAATGACGTGTTGTGTGACATGCTCGAGGTAAACGACAGGCAAGTGTTTGCCGATATCGGCAGGACAGGACGACTGAAAAAATCACATACTGCATCTCAGCTGGGTGATATTTGCGCCAAAGCTTTGAAAACAAATGTTAAGGTGTCCGATGTAGGCAAACCGATAAATAGCGTTGCAGTGGTTGGCGGCAGTGGCGGTGATTTGCTGCGAGCAGCAGCAGAATCAGGCGTGGACTGTATTGTGACAGGCGAAGCGTCGCATCATCATGCGCTGGACGCATATGAAATGGGAATTTCTATGGTGATAGCCGGGCATTACAACACAGAGTTTCCTGTGGTTTCGGTACTTTCTGAGTGGATTTTGGAATCTTTCCCAGGTGTGCAAGTATATATAAGCGAAAAAAACAGTGATCCGTTTACGCATTGTTTACATACTTAAAATAGAGTATAAATTTTAAAAGTGCCGACAAGTGTATGTGGTTGGCATTTTTTGAAGTGATATTAGAAAAGGTATAAAGGAGAATAGCTATGGCACTGGATGCCGCAACTCTTTCGCTATGTGCGGCGGAACTAAAAGAGGTTTTATCGGATGCACGTATTGATAAAATCCACCAGCCCACCCATGATGAGGTGGTGTTTGCCATGCGTACACGTAAAGAAAGTTTTCGTTTGTTGCTGTCGGCCCGAAGTGGGTCTGCAAGAATATGCCTGACGAGGGAAACATATGAAAACCCCAGTGCGCCGCCGTCGTTTTGCATGTTACTTAGAAAATACTTGACAGGTGGACGGCTTCTTGATGTGCGTACATTGCCGGCAGAACGTATTGCGTTTTTTGATTTTTTGTGCACGAACGAGCTGGGAGACCTAGTGCTTTATACATTGGCGGCAGAGCTGATGGGAAGATATTGCAACTTGGTGCTGATAGGCGGCAAAATGGCGCCGGCGGCACTTAGTGAAGTGGCAAGGCAAGGCCCGAAAGCACTGGCAGAGGCTGTGAAAGACACAGAGTTTTCTCTTGCCGGAGGTGGGCATGAAGATAGCGAGCCGGTTAAGATCATAGACGCGCTGAAACGTGTGGATTTCGAAGACTCGGATATTCGCCAGCTGTTACCCGGCCTTGTTTATGCTTTGCCACCGATGCCGAAAAAACCTGATTTTATCACGGCGCCTGTGAGTGAGATACTGGACAAAACAGTGAAGGTAGACGCACCCGTAGCAGAGGCTTTGCGCCGAAGTGTAGGCGGGGTAGGGCCGGTGGTGGCTCGGGAAGCCGCTTATCGTGCGTTTGGTGGCGAAGGCGGCATGGCTACTGTTTTGAGCGAAGATGAAATACAGCGCTTAGCGCAAGAGATAGAGGGTATCCGCAGTGATTTTGCCATGGGTGGAATACCTTGCCTTGTGAGGAAAGCTGATGGTTTGCCCACAGAGTTTAGCTTCACACGTCTTAGCCAATATTTGCCGGGATGCACGCTGGAAGAGTTTAGCAGCTACTCGGAAATGCTGGAAGGATACTATGCAGAAAAAGATAGAATAGAGCGCCTGCGCCAAAAATCTAAGGAACTGCGGCGTACAGTACAAAACATGTATGAGCGTTCAGTGAGAAAACAAGCGGCACGAAAAGAGGACCTCGCAAAAAGCGAGCAAAGTGAACACTTGCGAGTTAAAGGGGAACTTCTCACAAGTAATTTGCATGCTTATGAAAAAGGCGATGCTTCTGTGACGCTTTTAAACTGGTACAGCGGTGAGGAAGAAAAAATCAAACTGGATATCCGTCTTTCACCCAGCCAAAATGCGCAGAAGTATTTTAAAGAATACAAGAAAAAACAAACCGCCATGGAGATGCTGGAAAAACTGCTGATAAGCGGTGAGCATGAAGTAAAGTATCTTGAGACGGTATTGTATGAAATAGACAATGCCGGGGGCGAAAATGCGCTGGGTGAGATAAGGGCAGAGCTGAAAGCGCAAGGGTATTTGCGCCATTATAAGCAACGTGACAAAAAACAAAAACCGGCAGACTATATAAGGTATACGTCTGAAGACGGGTTTTTGATATTGGTGGGACGCAACAATGCCCAAAACGAAAAACTCACACTGAAAACAGCACGCGGTAAAGACATGTGGTTTCATGTGAAAAACGCGCCGGGTAGTCATGTTGTGGTGATGAGCGAGGGCAAAGACATCCCGCTGTCTACCCAAAACGAGGCGGCGATGTTGGCAGTGCATTATTCAAGCCAGAAAAATGGTAATAAAATACCTGTGGACTATACACAAGTAAAAAATATCCGCAAAACAGGCGACTTGCCAATAGGCATGGTACTGTATGAACAATACGAAACGGCATACATCACGCCGGATACAGAGATAAAAAATAAAATAGCGACCACAAAACAGTGAAAACTTATAACAAGCATCAAGTGATATGAACGGGGTAAATGGTATGCAAGCGGCGATGTCTATACACAAAAAACCAAAATCGCGGGTAAGGATGTTGGATGCCTTAAGAGGTTTTTCTCTTATCAGCATGATAGCC
>CAYJIG010000026.1:8955-11788 GCA_964370165.1 uncultured Oscillospiraceae bacterium | reverse complement strand
GCGGGTAAGGATGTTGGATGCCTTAAGAGGTTTTTCTCTTATCAGCATGATAGCCTACCACGCCACATACGACCTTGTTTATATGTATGGTGTAGACTTGCCATGGTATGAAAGCATACCGGGATTCATCTGGCAACAAAGCATATGCTGGGTGTTTATCTTGGTGGCGGGAGCGTCCATGCACTATAGCCGAAACGCCGTAAAGCATGGTGCAATAGTACTGGGATGTGCTATGATACTTACGATAGTCACCGCCATAGCCATGCCAAGCGTGCAGATAAATTTTGGTGTGTTGCACATGATGGGCTTAAGTATGCTGATAGTGGCTTTGGCAAAAAAGGCAATCCGAAAAATACCGAATGTGGTAGGATGTGTTGTAAGCTTTTGCCTTTTTGCAGTACTTTACGGTGTGCCGCGTGGGTTTATAGGTTTTTTTAACTACTTTCCTATAGAGCTTCCCACTGCGTTGTACAGCACAGATGTTTTGTTTTGGTTGGGATTTCCTAGCGATACGTTTTTTTCGGGTGATTATTTTCCTTTAATACCGTGGCTGTTTTTGTTTTTGACGGGGTATTACATTTGGGGAATATGCAAAGATAAATTTGCTAGGAAAACTGGCGGAAAAAACATAATAGAAGTTATGGGCAGACACAGCCTGATAATATACATGGCGCATCAGCCGATTGTTTTAGGCGTGCTTTGGCTGGTAGCCAAAACAGGTATACTATAATATATATTTATTAAAATAAAGGAGGACGAAATAATGGATATAAAGATTGGTGAAAGCTATACCATAGAAACGGTGGTAGACGATACCAACATAGCTACAAGAGTTGAAAGCGGTAGCTTAGGTGTGTTTGCGACGCCTATGATGATAGCACAAATGGAAAAGGCTGCAACAAAGGTGATTGCAAAACATTTGACAGAGGAGCAGTCGTCGGTTGGCGTGTCTGTAAATATAGAACACATGGCGGCCACACTGCCGGGTGAAACGGTCACAACCACTGCTGTGGTATGCGGTGTTGACGGCCGAAAAGTGGACTTCACAGTAGAAAGTAAATGTGGCGATCAAGTGATAGGCAAAGGACTTCATGGGCGTTTTGTGGTGGACGTGGAACGCTTCATGGACAAGGCAAAACAACTGGCGAAAAAAACATAAAAAATATAGTAAAAAACACTTGCTTTTTGCCTGCGTATCTGATAAACTAATTAGGCGACTGCGAATACCCCATTTATTTGTATGGGGCGCGATATGCGCTGAAGCGGGAGGTTGCGGCTTATCCTTGAGCTGGTTTTTCCGTGGAGTATGTCAGGTCATGAACCGGGCGAACGAAGGAACGTCGAAAATACGTTTCTGAATACTGACGACAAAGGGTTATGTTTGTGGAGCTCTCCATAAACCAATTTCCGAGGCTTATGAAAAAAGAAGCGATTTGTCATGAGGTGTGTCCGGGCGAACTGCTTAGCGGTTCACCGGTTTTTCTCATGTTTAAATGTGAAACACCCGGCACGGTGTAAAGAAAATACATGGTGTCAGTCGTCAGGAGAGCGAAGAGCCTAAAAAACTAAACTAAAATTGGAGGCGATTTCATTGGCAGTCAAGGAAAAAATCAGGATTCGTTTAAAAAGTTACGACGCGGGACTAATCGACGCGGCAAGTGAGAAGATTGTGGAAACAGCAAAGCGTACAGGCGCTAGAGTTTCCGGCCCAGTGCCACTTCCCACCGACAAAGAGATTATCACCATTCTGCGCGCAGTACACAAGTACAAAGATTCTCGTGAGCAGTTTGAAACCCGTACACACAAGCGTCTTATAGACATTTTACGGCCGTCCAACAAAACCGTAGAGGCGCTGACCGTTCTGCAACTGCCCGCAGGTGTAGAGATTGAAATTAAGTTGTAAAAAGCCATCGGTCGGCAGGCATGTCGGCCAAAGGTCATGTTGAGGCGGTATACCTTATATATATAAGAGATGCACGCGCTCAACCAATAACCATGAAGGAGGCACTACCATGCAAAAAGGTATTATTGGCAAGAAAGTGGGCATGACACAGATTTATGATGAAGCCGGAAGAGTGATTCCCGTCACTGTTATCGAGGCAGGTCCCTGTGTTGTTACCCAAAAGAAAACAAAAGAGAGCGACGGCTACGAAGCTGTGCAAATGGGCTTTGGCACTGTGTCAAACAAACACGTAAACAAACCCATGAAAGGCCACTTCGACAAAGCAGACGTTGCACCTAAAAGAACACTGCGCGAGTTCCGTTTTGAAGACATCAGCGAAATGAAAGTGGGCGACATCTTGAAAGCCGACGTTTTCACTGTAGGCGACAAAATCGACGTAGTGGGAACCAGCAAAGGTAAAGGTTATGCCGGTACCATCAAACGCTGGGGCGGTCACATGATGCGTGCTACTCACGGTGGTGGTCCTATCCATCGTCATGCAGGTTCCATGGGCGCTTGTTCCACACCTTCCCGTGTTATGAAGGGTAAGAAACTTCCCGGTCACATGGGTGCGGAACGTATAACAGTACAAAATCTCACGGTGGCCAAAGTGGACGCCGAAAATAATCTCATCGCTATCAAAGGAGCGGTTCCCGGTGCTAAAGGCGGCGTGGTTCTTATCTCGGATAGCGTGAAGGCGTAAAGGAGGACAGACACAATGGCTAAAATTGACGTAGTAGACATGAGTGGCAAAAAAGTGGAAAGCATTACTCTTTCCGACGCTGTTTTTGGCATCGAGCCCAACGCACGTGCCATGCACGCTGCCGTTGTGAATTACCTGGCCAACCAGCGCCAGGGAACACAAAGCACTAAAACAAGAGCAGAGGTTCG
>CAYJIG010000026.1:4463-8855 GCA_964370165.1 uncultured Oscillospiraceae bacterium | reverse complement strand
GTGGTAAAAATGCTGAGCGATCTTAAAGCAGGCAAAAAAGTTCTTATCGTTACCGACGGTGTAGATGAAAAACTAGTAAAAAGCGCTGCAAACATTCCGGGCGTTAAAACAACACCGGCAAACCTCATCAACGTGTATGACATCTTGAATTCAAGCACATTTATGATGAGTGTGGATGCTGCCAAGAAAATAGAGGAGGTATTCGCATAATGAAAGTAGCACCTCAAGATATCGTTTTGGGCCCTATCATTACCGAAAACTCCATGCAGGGCATCGGAATGAAAAAATACACATTTAAAGTAGCCAAAAGCGCTACCAAAATTGATGTAGCACGTGCTGTGGAAAGTTTGTTTGGTGTAAATGTTGCCAAAGTGAACACAATGAACGTACGTGGCCAATATCGTCGTCAAGGTATGCACGGTGGTTACACAGCTTCTTACAAAAAAGCTATTGTCACCCTTACCGAAAAATCCAAAGGCATTGAGTTCTTCGAGAGCATGACCTAAGATTTTTCGAGGCCTGAGCCGAAAAAGCACAGGCTTGTGCGAATGAACTGCCGAAATCAGGGAGATACCGCCCGCAGGGCAGTTACAGTATGGGACAAAATGTCTCGCAAAACGCAAAACAAAGCAGAGTGCTTTGATAATTAGGAGGAGCCAAATGGCAATCAAAAAATACAAACCGACAACGCCCGGCCGTCGCGGTATGACGGTAACCGATTACTCGGTGTTGTCTAAAGTGGAGCCGGAGCGTAGTCTCTTGGAACCCATGAAAAAGAAAGCCGGTCGTAACAGCTATGGCCGTATCACTGTTCGTCACCACGGTGGCGGAAACCGCACAAAATATCGTAAAATCGACTTCAAACGTCAGAAATTCGATATGCCTGCAGAAGTGAAAACTTTAGAGTATGATCCCAACCGTTCAGCTCACATCGCCTTGATTGAATATACCGACGGCGAGAAAGCATACATTATCGCAGCAGAAGGCTTAAACGTAGGCGATACCATCATGAATGGTCCCGCAGCCGACATCAAACCCGGCAACGCACTGCCTTTTGGCAACATTCCGGTAGGTACTGTGATTCACAACATCGAAATGTATCCCGGCAAAGGTGGACAAATGGTACGCGGTGCAGGCACATCTGCACAGCTAATGGCTAAAGAAGGCAAATATGCCCTCGTTCGTCTACCCAGTGGTGAGATGCGTAACGTACCGATAGAGTGTATCGCTTCCATCGGCCAAGTGAGCAACATCGACCATGAAAACGTAAACATCGGTAAAGCCGGTCGTAAACGTCACATGGGATGGCGTCCCACAGTTCGCGGCTCGGTCATGAACCCGGTAGACCATCCCCACGGTGGTGGTGAAGGTAAAAGCCCGGTTGGTCGTCCCGGCCCTGTAACACCTTGGGGCAAGCCCGCACTAGGCTACAAAACACGCAAAAAGAAAAAAGCTTCTGACAAAATGATTGTCAAGCGCCGTAAATAAGAAAGGAGAGCAGTAATGGGCAGAAGTATTAAAAAAGGACCTTACGTCCAGGAAGCACTCCTGAAAAGGGTGCTGGCAATGAACGAAGCAAGTGAGAAAAAAGTTGTGAAAACATGGAGCCGCGCCTCCACTATTTTCCCCGATTTTGTGGGACACACCTTTGCAGTACATGACGGACGCAAACACGTGCCGGTATATGTGACAGAAGATATGGTAGGACACAAACTAGGTGAGTTTGCACCTACACGCACATATCGCGGTCATGCCGGTAGTAAAACCAGTAAATAAGAAGGGAGAGCAATCATGGAAGTATCAACAGCAAGGGCAAAACTGAGCTATGCTCGTATTTCGCCCCGTAAAGTGAGCGTGGTGCTCGACCTGATTCGCAAGCAACCTCTGGATAAAGCATTGGGTATTTTGCAATACACACCCAAGTCTGCCAGCGAAATCTTGCTGAAACTGGTAAACAGCGCTGCAGCTAACGCAGAAAACAACCACAATATGGACAAAGACAACTTATACGTCGCCGAGTGTTTTGTGACAGCCGGCCCCACCCTGAAACGCATCCAACCAAAGGATCACGGCAAGGCGTTTAGAATTCTGAAAAGAACCAGCCATATCACAGTGGTCCTTAAAGAGAAGCAGGAAGGGTAAGGAGGAGGAAAATATGGGTCAAAAAGTGAATCCTAACGGCCTTCGTGTCGGTGTCATCCGCGACTGGAACAGCCGTTGGTTTGTAGACAAAAAAGATTTCGGCGATACCCTTGTAGAAGACTACAACATCCGCCGTTTTCTAAAAAAGAAACTGTACGCCACCGGTGTGCCAAAGATTGAAATCGAGCGCACATTCGAGTCCGGTACAGGTGCTCCTAAAGTAAAAATCAATATTTTCTGCGCAAAACCCGGCCTTGTAATCGGTCGTGGCGGCAGCGAAATTGATGTACTGCGCAAAAGCGTGGAAGACAAAATCGGCAAAAGCGTAAACCTCAACATTGTTGAAATTCGCAACGCCGACACAAACTCCCAGCTGGTAGCAGAAAACATTGCACAACAACTGGAACGCCGCGTTGCTTTCCGTCGTGCTATGAAACAATCCATCGGTCGTGCCATGCGCTTTGGTGCAAAAGGTATCAAAGTACAAGTTGGTGGCCGTTTGAATGGTGCAGACATTGCTCGTGTAGAGCATTACCACGAGGGTACTATCCCTCTGCAAACACTTCGTGCTGATATTGACTACGGCTTTGCCGAAGCAAACACCACTTATGGTAAAATCGGCGTAAAAGTGTGGGTATACAAAGGTGAAGTGCTGAAAGGCACAAAACCGCTGGATGATCTGCCCCGTCCCCCACAAGAACGTCGCGATCGTCGTCCCGGCGGTAATCGCCCCAATAATAACCGCGGACCCCGTCAAGGACAGGGCGCCGGCGCAGCACCGAGAGGAGGCAATCGCTGATGTTGATGCCAAAACGTGTAAAATATCGTCGTCAACAGCGCGGCCGCATGAAGGGTAAAGCTACCCGTGGCAACGTTGTGAATCAGGGTCAATACGGCATTGTTGCCACCGAGCCCTGCTGGATTACATCCAACCAAATCGAGGCAGCTCGTATTGCCATGACACGTTACATCAAACGTGGTGGTAAGGTTTGGATCAAAATCTTCCCCGACAAGCCCGTAACCGAAAAACCTGCCGAAACTCGCATGGGTAGTGGTAAAGGTAGCCCGGAGTACTGGGTAGCAGTAGTAAAACCCGGCCGTGTGCTTTTTGAGCTGGCCGACGTAAACGAAGAAATTGCTCGTGAAGCTTTACGCCTTGCAGGCCACAAACTTCCTTGCAAAACAAAGTTCATGAAACGTGAAGAAAAAAAGGAAGGTGAAGCGTAAATGAAAGCCAGCGAACTGCGTGGCATGAAGCCGATTGAGCTTGATAAAAAGCTAAGCGAGCTGAAAGAAGAACTGTTCAATCTGCGTTTTCAGCACGCTATCAACCAACTGGAAAATCCCCAAAGAATCAAAGTGGTGAAGCGCGATATTGCACGGGTTAAAACCGTGATGAGTGGTATCAAGCTTAGCGACAATACTTAAGGAGGTGGGATGACGATGGAAGGACGTAACCTACGTAAGACAAGAACCGGAACAGTTGTTTCAAACAAGATGGACAAGACCATCGTGGTGTCTATGAAAGATAGCGTTAAACACCCCCTCTACAAAAAAATCATCAAGCGCACTGTGAAATTCAAAGCGCATGATGAAAATAACGAGTGCGAAGTGGGCGATCGCGTACAAATCATGGAAACACGGCCGCTCTCTAAAGATAAGCGCTGGAGGCTTACCAAAATCATCGAAAAGGCAAAATAATCATCCTGATTATTTTGAACCCTCGGTAGAAGGCTTGTCAGCACGCACGAGCCTGCGTTAATTAAAGGGACAAGCCAAAAAGAAGGAGGACCTAAGAATGGTTCAAATGCAAACCCGTCTCAAGGTGGCCGACAACACCGGTGCAAAAGAACTAATGTGCATCCGTGTATTGGGTGGTAGCCGCAAGAGATACGCCAACATTGGCGATGTAGTGGTGGCTAGCGTGAAAAAAGCTGCCCCAAACAGCGGTGTTAAAAAAGGCGAAGTGGTACGTGCCGTTATCGTACGTTCCAAACATGGCCTGCGCCGTGCAGACGGCAGCTACATTCACTTTGATGAAAACGCTGCTGTACTTATTCGTGAAGACAAAAACCCCAAGGGCACACGTATCTTTGGGCCTGTGGCACGCGAGCTGCGTGAGCACGGCTATCTAAAGATTCTGTCGCTTGCCCCGGAAAGCCTGTAAGGAGGATCGCTGATGGAAAAGCAAAAGCTTCATGTAAAAACCGGCGATACCGTACAGATTATCTCCGGTAAAGATAAAGGCTT
>CAYJIG010000026.1:0-4363 GCA_964370165.1 uncultured Oscillospiraceae bacterium | reverse complement strand
TAGGTATCATTACCGGTCAAAAACCCATTGTTTGTAACGCAAAAAAGAGTGTGGCAAACTTTAAACTACGTGAGGGCATGCCCATTGGTGCAAAAGTTACCCTTCGTGGCGACAGAATGTATGAGTTTGTTGACAGATTCTTCTCCATCGCATTGCCCCGTGTACGCGACTTCCGCGGCATCAACGGCAACTCATTCGATGGACGTGGAAACTACTCGGTGGGTATCAGAGAACAACTAATTTTCCCTGAAATCGACTATGATAAGATCGACGCCATTCGTGGCATGGACATTGCCTTTGTCACCACGGCGAATACCGATGAAGAAGCAAAAGAGCTGCTCACCTTAATGGGCGCTCCGTTTGCAAACTAAAGGAGGGTACAGGTTTGGCAAAAACTAGTCAAAAGGTCCGTCAAAAACGGCCAGCAAAGTTTTCCACACGGGCGTACACTCGCTGCAAAATCTGCGGCCGTCCCCATTCGGTTCTTCGCAAATATGGTATTTGCCGCATTTGCTTTAGGGAATTGGCCTATAAAGGCGAAATCCCCGGCGTGCGCAAAGCCAGCTGGTAATTAGGAACCGGGAAAGAGGCATGGGTAAGCCCATGCAATACCGTATATTCAAATACAGGTGTCGGAACTAACGATTGGTTGAGTGGCAGGGTCATCAAAATGAAACCGGCTTCCAAGCAACTAATTCCAAAATCCCGATCCCTAATAACAAACAGGAGGTCTATCGATGCATATCACCGATCCCATCGCTGATCTGCTCACCCGCATTCGCAATGCAAGCAATGCAAAGCATCCCAATGTAGACATCCCTGCGTCCAACATAAAAAAAGCCATGTGCAAAATTTTGGTGGACGAAGGCTATGTACGCAACATGCAGGTGATTGAAGATAAAAAACAAGGTTTCATCCGTGTAACCTTAAAATACCAAGAAAATGGAGCACCGGTAATCGCCGGCCTGCGCCGCATTTCAAAACCCGGTCTTCGTATGTACACTTCTTGCGAAGATATGCCCAAAGTAATGAAGGGCCTGGGTACCGCAATTGTATCTACATCAAAAGGAGTCATGACCGACAAGCAGGCCCGCGCTGAAAAAGTGGGCGGCGAGGTTTTGGCTTTCGTATGGTAAGAAAGGGGGCTATAAGACTATGTCGAGAATTGGAAGAAAACCCATCGTCATCCCACAAGGCGTGGAAGTAAAAATCGAAAACAATCACGTTACTGTGAAGGGCCCCAAAGGCACACTGGATTCCAACATCCATCCTTTGATGCAACTGGAGCAAAAGGACGGAGAAATACTGGTGAGCCGTCCCAATGACGCAAAGCAAGCACGCAGCCTTCATGGGCTGAGCCGCACACTGATTGCTAACATGATAGAAGGTGTAAACCAAGGTTTCAGTAAAACACTTGAAATTCATGGTATCGGCTATCGTGCACAAAAGCAAGGCACAGACCTTGTGATGAACCTAGGTTATTCCCATCAGGTGATTATGCCTGAGAAAAATGGTGTAACTGTGGAAGTGCCGGAACCCACAAAAATTGTGATAAACGGCATTGACAAGCAAAAAGTAGGTCAGTTCGCCTCAGAAGTACGTGAAAAACGCCCGCCAGAGCCTTATAAAGGCAAAGGCATCCGTTATGCCGGTGAATTTGTTGCTCGTAAAGAGGGCAAAGCCGGTAAAGCAGGCTAAAGGAAGGAGTATGTAGAACATGGTAAAAAAACCAGATAGAAATATGGCAAGATTGCGCCGTCATCGCCGCGTACGTGGCAAAATTTCCGGCACAACCGAGCGTCCAAGACTGGATGTGTTCCGCTCCTCCAAGCACATCTATGCACAAATAATTGATGATACTACCGGAAAAACCTTAGCTTCTGCCAGCAGTGCAGAAAAAGATTTTGACGGTTATGGCGGCAATATCGAGGCAGCCCAAAAAGTGGGTAAAGCCATTGCTGAAAAGGCTTTAAAAGCCGGTATCAAAACAGTAGTATTTGATAGAGGCGGCTTTGTATATCATGGTCGCGTAAAAGCTGTTGCCGAGGGTGCCCGCGAGGGCGGCCTGGAGCTGTGAGGGAGGATAGCATGGAATATATTGACGCTTCAACGCTGGACTTAATCGAAAAGGTTGTCCACATTAATCGTGTTTCCAAAACCGTGAAAGGCGGTCGCATCTTCAAATTCTCGGCTCTTGTAGTAGTAGGCGACGGAGCCGGCATCGTAGGATTTGGCCTGGGTAAAGCAGGCGAGGTTCCCGAGGCTATTCGTAAAGGTATTGAAGACGCAAAGAAAAACCTGCGCCGCATTAACTTGCGTGGCACAACCATTCCACATGAAACCATCGGACGTTTTGGTGCGGGGCACGTGTTGCTTCGTCCGGCTGCTCCTGGTACCGGTGTTATCGCCGGTGGCGCTGTGCGTGCCGTAGTGGAAGCTGCAGGCATTAAAGATATTCGTACAAAATGCATACGCTCCAACAATCCCATCAACGTGGTTACCGCCACAATGAACGGGTTGGAAGGTTTGGTAAATGCCGAGGCTATGGCTGCCAAACGTGGAAAAAGCGTACAGGAAATTTTAAGCTAAGAGGAGGCTTTATCCATGGCTGAAGAGAAAAAAGTAGCTCCGGCAGCGGAAGAAGTCTCTGCCGAAAAACCGGTGGAAAAGAAAAAAACAACTAAAGCACCGGCAGAAAAGAAAGAAACAGCCGCCAAAAAAACGGCTGAAAAAAAGCCCGCTGCAAAAAAACCGGCCGCCAAAAAACCCGCTGCTGAAAAAGCACCGGCAAAAAAAGTAGCCGAAAAAGCACCGGCAAAAAAGACAGCTGAAAAGAAAGAAACAAAACCAGCTGCAAAAGCAAAATCAACAGGCAAAACCATTAAGATTTCTCAAGTTGCAAAAACTGCGAAATCACTGGAAGAGCCTAAAAAAGGCATGGTAAGAATTGTATTGCGCGCGGCATTGACCGGCCAAAACAAACGTCAAATTGCTGTTGCAGAGTCTTTGGGACTCAGACGTGTAGGCGACACAAGCTTCCAGCCGGACAACGCAGCAACAAGCGGCAAAATCAAGAAAATCGGATTTTTGCTGGATGTAAAGAAAGCGTAACAAAAAAGCACTGAAGGAGGTGCAAACCATTGAAGTTACATGAACTTGCTCCCGCACCGGGCACAAATAAAGCGGCCAAGCGTAAAGGTCGTGGACATGCTTCCGGAAACGGAAAGACAGCAGGCTATGGTCACAAAGGCCAAAAAGCTCGCAGTGGCAGTAAAAAAGCCGGGTTTGAAGGCGGCCAAATGCCCATGCAACGTCGTCTGGGTAAACGCGGATTCAACAATATTTTCGGCACACACTACACTATTATCAAAGTAAGCGATCTTGATGTATTTGATAAAGGTGCTGTGGTAGACACAAATGCCTTGATTAGCAAAGGTATTATTAAAAAAGTTAATGATGGTGTAAAAGTACTTGGCGACGGAGAGCTCAGCAAAGCGCTAACAGTACAACTTGCTGCATATTCTACCTCCGCCAAAGACAAGATCGAAAAAGCAGGTGGGAAGGCAGAGGTGGTCTAATTGCTCAATACATTCCGTAACGCATGGAAAATTGACGATTTGCGCAAACGTATTTTATATACAGTGTTTGTGCTGGTGATTTTCCGCCTGGGTATTGCTATGAAAGTTCCTTTTGTAGACCCTGCGGTAATGCGAGATTTGGCAGATGCTTCAGCGGGCAACATGTTAAGTTTTATTGATTTCATGTCCGGTGGTGCATTTTCGTCCGCATCTGTATTTGCACTGGGTGTGCAGCCATATATTACATCATCTATTGTGATGCAACTATTGGCGGTGGCTGTGCCTGCGCTGGATCGTTTGCGTAGAGAAGGCCCCGAAGGACAAAAGAAATATGCAAAAATTACACGTATGGCCGGTTGCGGCCTAGCACTTGTGCTGGGCATAGGATATTACCTGATTTTGCGCAACAGCTATGGTTTGCTATACGGCATCGGTAATGAAAGCATGTTTGCACAAATCTTTTCCGCTACTGTAATTGTTGCCACTTTTGTAGCCGGCACAATGCTACTGATGTGGCTCGGGGAGCAAATTGACCAAAAAGGAATCGGCAACGGCATTTCAATGCTGATTTTCGCAGGTATTGTTTCACAAGCTAGCGGATTGTATAGTGTAGTAATGGGCTATTTAGAGCAAGCAGCTGCAGGCGAATACATGTTCTATGTATACCTGCCCATCATCTTCATACTGGCTTTAGCAGCAGTGGTGATGGTGGTAATTCTGAACAGTGCCGAGCGTCGTATTCCGGTACAGTATGCTAAAAAAGTGGTGGGACGTAAAATGTACGG